>JADFWK010000108.1 GCA_015223015.1 Pseudomonadota bacterium | reverse complement strand
CAATAGAAGTAAGCAGTAGGCAGTAAGCACCACCCAAGCTTCTTAATTTAAGTGCCTAAAGTGAGCTAAAATGAACTAAAGTGACTAAAGTTTATGATATAAGATAAGTTGTTAAATCACTCTTGTCCAAAATCGATTTTTTCTTGGACAGCATTTGAGCCTGATAGATTCGCGAACTCGCTTTTGTAATCGTAGTGAACTCTCAAAATATGCTTATTTTGTTGCTTTTTTGGCGTTTACACAATGTAACATGCCCATTTTGAAACCCTTGCAGATTTTGAACAGCATTCTCAAGCCGAGACAACCTGAATCCTTAGGTAGAAGGAGCATTGTGTAAAATCAGGCACTTGTCTGTCCAAAAAAGCGGATTTCGGTCTATTTTGGACAGTAATGTTGTTAAATATTTTTTCATTTTTAACTTTAGCTCACTTTAGGCCCGTCTGCCTCGCAAGGCCTTGCCCGATTGTACCTCCTTACCCGCAGCGCTCTCGTTTGCGAGGCGGGCGGAGAAAGTGGCAGATGAGCTTGGCGAGCGGGCAGGCACTTTAGTTCATTTTAGCTCACTTATAATGCCTCATAACCCCTACGATCCTTCCGTCAATCCGGAAATCTCCCTGTTTGACAATGATGGGCTCCATACCCGTATGAGCGGGGCGGAGTTCCACATAATTTTTCCGCTTGTAATATTTCTTAATGGTCACTTCATCGTTGATCAGGGCTACTACGGTTTCCCCGTTCTCGGCCGTGGGCTGCTTCCTGACTACGATGAAATCCCCGTCCAAGATCCCATCCTCTTTCATGGAATCCCCTTTGACCTGGAGAACAAAGTGGTCTCCCTGCCCTATCATGGATGGGGGGACTTCAATCACATCCATATCTTCCACCGCCTCGATAGGTTTTCCCGCCGCCACCCTTCCCAGGAGGGGAAACTCAAACCGTCTGGTTTCCACAGGGCTGATCACCTCAATGGCCCGCTTCTGGTTCTTTTTGCGGGGAAGACGGATATAGCCTTTCCGTTCCAAGGTCTTGAGATAGGTGGTGACCGTGTTGTAAGAGGTGAAACCGAAATGGGAACATATTTCTTCAAAACTGGGGGATCGGCCCCAGTCCTCCATATAGCGAGAGATATATCCCAGGAATGCCTTCTGCTTTTCCGTTAGTTTCATGTGTTCCTCCCCTTATGACAGTAAAACTTACAGCTTTATAGGTCTAAGTACTGTAAACTTTACTGGAAGTCAAGCAGAAAATGATAAAATTTTTGAAAACTCTAATGCTCGGCGAGTCCTTGGAGAGGGTAAGGAGAGGGTTTGGCGGTGATTATTCAAAACATCCAGCTATGGTCTGGTTGCAAAAGGTACATTTATTTCCTTGTAGGTTATACTGCAGTATCTGATAATTTCGGCGTTCAATGATGAGCTTTCCGCACCGGGGGCAATAGGTATTTTCTGCCGCATGGCCCGGCACGTTTCCCAGATAAACATAGCTTAATCCTTGAGCTATGCCGATGTGCCTGGCTCGTTCCAATTGAGAAACTGGTGTATAAGCAAGATGAGATAGTTTGTAGTGGGGGACAAACCTGGTGATATGCCAGGGAGTCTCAGGTCCCAACTGATTTACTATCCAATGTGCCATGTCATTGAGCTCGTTTTCATTATCATTGATTCCTGGTGTAAGGTTGGTGATGATTTCAACGTGTATACTCCATTGGTATTTGGCTGTTCTAATGTTATGCAGGATCCTCTTAAAATCAGAAATATTTGCTATTCTTTTATAGGTGTGGGCAGAAAATCCCTTCAAATCCACCCTGTACGCATCTAAATAGGGGCCCAGAAGATTCATGGCCTCAGTTGTGATATAGCCATTAGTTACGTAGTTTGTGAGAAGGCCTTGCTCCTTGGCTATTTTTGCAGTATCCAGGGTATATTCCAGCCAAAGTGTCGGCTCATTATAGGTCCAGGAAATGCCCTTGCAGTTTTCTTCTATTGCAAGGTGAACCACCTTTTCAGGAGGGATATATTCAGTAAAAGGGATTTGTTTGGCAACGTCTGCATGGGAAATTTCCCAATTCTGGCATCCCGGACACCGGAAGTTGCACCCAAGAGAGCCCAGGGAGAGCCATCTGCTTCCGGGATAATAGTGGAAGAGGGGTTTAATCTCTATTGGAGAGACCCGTATTGATGATACCCTTCCGTAGATCAGAGAATAGAGTTCCCCGTATACATTCTTTCTGGTTTGGCAGAAACCCCTCTTTCCCGGAGCTATCTTACACCGCCTCTGACAGACCTGACACTGAATGTCCTCAGTTCTTAATAACTTAAAAAGTGATGATTTTTGCATAGATAAATTGATATCCTAAAAATATACTTTAAATTTTATTCTATAGAAAGATCAATTTAATGCTGCATAAGGTTACTTTATGGATGATCAACAATTTCGTCAACTCCTAGAGCATTTTGGTTACTCTTGGAGGGGTTACCGTAAGGTAAGAAAGGGAGTCAAAAAAAGGATTATCAAGCATATGCAGGAGATAGGATGTAGAAGTATGGAGACGTATCTTGACTCTTTAGATAGAGATGAGGCGTTGAGAGATCAGTGCGAGTCTCTAATGTGCGTTTCCATAAGCCGTTTTTTTCGTGACCGCCTGCTTTGGAAAGCAGTTGAGGATCAAATAGTGCCATGTCTTTTAGAAGAGAATATTAAGCGGTTGAAGCTCTGGTTTGCTGGTTGTGCCTGCGGCGAAGAGGTGTATAGTTTTAAGATATTGTGGGAAGGTCTGAAGGATCGGTTTGACCACCCCATGCCAGAGCTTGGGATATGGGCAACAGATATCAATCGTGTCTTTCTAAGGAGAGCTCAAGATGGGGTATACGCCTTTAGCAGTCTCAAAGAGGTACCGGTAAAGCTGAAAGAGATTTTTTTTATCTCTCATGGCGATCGAGGCCCTTACACTATAGTCCCGTCGTTAAAGCAGGGGATTAGGTGGAGGGTTCATAATCTGTCTTCTAAGTTCGATGAATTCAACTTTCACATCATCTTTTTAAGAAACAGTATCCTGACCTATTACAACGATGAGCTCAAACAGGCTGCCTTTCAGAAAGTGATAGATAGTCTAAACAATGGTGGATTTTTAATCATAGGCACTCATGAAAAACTACCTTTTGAATCAGGGGATCTGGTACCTTTTGGTAGCCAACATTATGTTTTCAAAAAGATCAGGAGATAATTTTGAGTAATGTCGGTTGTCCGTTGTCAGTGGTCAGTTGTATCTTTTTTTCCGGTGATAAGCAAGATATGGGAGTGGTTGAACTCTATATCCTATCTTATGGATTTGACTGATGTTATCCTTTCCGCAACGGCTTCCGAGTGCCAGAATTCTGAAACAACTAGAAACTATCAACGGACACAAAATAACTTTGATGACAAAAACGAATATTCCAATAACCGGTCCACCCAGATGCGGGAAATCAACCTTGATAGAAAAGGTTGTGAGTAGAATTGAGAGACCGGTAACTGGTTTTTTTACGCGAGAGATAAAAGGGAAAGGCAGAAGGGTCGGCTTTTCCATAAATACCCTGGATGGAAAGGAAGGTATTCTGGCCTGAAGCAGGGTGGCGCTGAGGGATTTTTGGAATTGCATAGTAAGCGGGTGAAATGGTATAGATATCACTCTTGGAGGAATGGGCGTGAAGAAACGACTGGTCATCATAATCTTCTTTGTCGTGCTTTTTGGAGTAGGGGTTTTTGTATACTTCGGACAGCGGAATGCTCAGGTCACAGAATTATATTATTCCGGCACTATTGAGGCGAGAAATGCACAATTGGCCTTTCAGGTTAGCGGGCGAATTGTTGAGATTCTCGTAGATGAGGGGCAGCTTGTTGAAAGAGATCAAACCCTGGCAATGCTTGATAAATCGGAATACCAGGCCAGGTACGAGCAGGCAAAGGCTCATGTGGAGGGCTCTGAGAAGAATTTGCAAAGAGTAGAGACGGTTTTGGAGGTGTATAAGGAGACGCTTCCAGATGATGTGGCACGCGCAGAGGCAGGGGTAAAGGTGCTCCTCTCGCAATTACAAGAGCTGGAGGCCGGTTCTCGTGAGCAGGAGATAGAACGGGCTCGTCTCGCATTTTTGAATGCAAAAGATATCATGGAAGAAGCCAAGAAAGACAAAGAAAGGTTTGAGAAACTCTTTGAAAAAGCACTTGTTTCAGAAAAGCAATGGGATACGGTAAAACTCAAATATGAAACCGCTTCGAAGGAGTTTGAGAGGGCCAAAGAAACCCTCGGATTGTTAACAGAAGGGGTGAGGAAGGAGACTATTCAGACTGCGCGGGCCAGAGTCGCTGAAGGCAGGGCCATGTTGAAGCAGGCACGGGGTAATCTGAAGAGGATTGATGCAGCAGAAAGGGAAGTTGAGGCAGCATTAGCTCAGGTTAAGGCAGTCCAATCAGCGCTTAAACTAGCAGAGATCCAGTTGAGATATGCTCAATTAAGGGCACCTTTCAAGGGAATAATAACCAGTCGCAATGTCGAGTTGGGTGAAGTGGTTTTGCCTGGAAGGGAGGTCTTTTCTCTCGCTGACCTATCATCGGTTGATCTCAAAATATTTGTTGACGAGACAGAAATTGGGAAGGTTAAGCCAGGCCAGAGTGTTGAAGTAAGGGTAGATACCTTTCCTGACAAGGTCTACCAGGGAAAGGTTTCATTTATCTCTCCTGAGGGGGAATTCACACCAAAAATCATACAGACCCATAAAGAGCGGGTCAAACTTGTATACCTGGTAAAGGTTGCCATTCCCAATCCGAACCTTGAATTGAAATCAGGGATGCCTGCCGATGCCTGGTTACGGTAATGACTATTCCAGAAACACAGATTCCCCACCGCTAGGAACCCCCCTCGTTCAATTAGAAGATGTTTCCAAGCACTTTGGCTCAATTGAGGCAGTAAACCATGTGAGCCTTGAGGTGGCACCGGGGAGCATATTTGGTCTTGTGGGCTCTGATGGTGCGGGAAAATCAACGCTGCTTCGGATGGTGGCAACCATGGTCAAGCCATCCTTTGGAAAAATCGTGATAGATGGCCTTGATGTGGCGCGTCAAAAAATGAGGGTCAAGCCCCTGATCGGTTATATGCCGCAGCGTTTCGGGCTTTACCAGGATCTGACTGCAGGGGAAAATATCGATTTTTTCATGGATATTTTTGGCATCTTTGGTGCCGAGAGGGGGAAAAGGAGAAAGCGATATCTGGGCTTTTCCAATCTTCTGCCTTTTGTTGATAGGCTGGCCGGAGCCCTTTCTGGTGGCATGAAACAGAAGCTGGGTCTTGCCTGCGTTCTGGTCCATCAGCCAAAGGTCCTGATTCTGGATGAACCCACTAACGGCGTTGACCCTGTATCGCGGCAGGAGTTTTGGGACATTCTTGCCGAAATGAGGCAGGAGGGTATGACAATCCTGATTTCTACTGCCTACCTGGATGAGGGGGAAAAATGCGATCACCTGGCCCTCATGCACGAATCCCGTATTCTCGAGATAGCAAATCCGGAGGAATTTCGGTCCCATTACCCCAATCTGGAAGAGGCCATGATTCATCGCATCAAGGAAGTGGATGAGGGACTTATTCATGACCGGTTCGGGCTCTGATGTAGTTTATGTGAAGGACCTTGAAAAGAGGTTCGGCCGATTTGTGGCAGTCGACAAGATCTCCTTCTCTGTCAAGAAAGGGGAGGTCTTTGGGTTTTTGGGCCCAAACGGTGCAGGAAAATCCACCACCATCCGCATGCTCTGCGGCATTATAACCCCCACCTCCGGTTATGGCAGGGTTGCAGGTCATGATATCTTCTCTGAGGCAGAGGGAATCAAGCACTCAATAGGATATATGTCACAAAAATTTTCCCTGTACGATGATCTGACCCCCTTTGAAAATATCCGCTTTTATCTGGGGGTCTACGAGGTGCCGCCAGAGCAGTGGAAGGATAGAATTGAATGGGTGCTTGATATGACGCGATTGCATGATGTCAGAGATCGCATCACCCGAGAATTGCCTCCTGGATGGCGACAGCGTTTAGCCCTGGGCTGCGCTTTGCTTCACCGGCCTGAAATCCTTTTCCTGGATGAACCCACCTCAGGGGTAGATCCTATCACCCGACGGCATTTTTGGGAATTTATCGATAACCTGGCCGGGGAAGGAGTGACGGTGTTTGTGACCACACATTACATGGATGAGGCTCGAAACTGTGAGCGGATTGTTATGATTGATGAGGGAAAGATAGTGGTCACGGGCAGCCCTTCAAAGATCGTTGGCGAGGTATTTCCCGACACTCCTGAGGCTGACCTTAATGATGTGTTTATAGAATTGATGTCCGGGAGAGATAGTTGAACCTGATAAATATCAAGGCTGTTTCCCGTAAGGAATTTTACCATCTGATCAGGGACTTCAGGAGTATGTATTTGGCCTTTATTATCCCACTGCTTCTGATTCTCATGTTCGGTTATGCCCTGAGCCTGGATGTTGATAATGTTAGAACCGTGGTAGTGGATCATGATAGGACCGAATTGAGTCGTGATTTTATTCGGAAACTCAATGCCTCCTCCTATTTTGACGTCATTCACCATCTCACGGATACCGTTGCTGCTATTAGATACCTTGACCAAGGATCGACAACGATGGCCATAATCATCCCACCGGACTGGACCGAGGATATCAAGGCAGATCGTGAGGCCCAGATGCAGGTGTTGCTTGACGGCAGCGACCCCAATTTTGCGGGTTTGTCGAGGGGTTACATCACAGCATTCGTGGAGGCTTACAATCGTGATCGACTCCTCGATTTTCTTAACCGTACAGGAAAGGAGAGGATAAAACCTCCGGTGGACGGACGGATACGGGTCTGGTTCAACGAGGATCTGGAGAGCCAGAACTTCATCGTTCCTGGCATTATTGCCATCATTATCATGATTGTGGGGGCTATGTTGACCTCCCTGGTGATCGCCCGTGAGTACGAAAACGGAACAATGGAAACCATACGCTCGCTACCCATCCGCGGAGGGGAATTCTTGATAGGCAAGGCCATTCCTTACTTCCTCATTGCACTGACTGATGTACTTGTGGCAGTTTTTATGGGGCAGGTGCTCTTTGGTGTTGTCATGAAATCCAGCTTTTGGTTGATGGTTCTTGCCTCCACTCTTTATATATCGGTAGCCCTGAGTCTGGGTCTTCTCATTTCCATTGTCACAAAATCGCAGTTGGTAGCGAACCAAATGGCCATACTGATCACTTTTTTGCCTTCCTTGCTGCTTTCGAATTTCGTATTTCCTGTGGAGAATATGCCCAAGATATTTCAAATGCTGACGTATATCGTCCCGGCAACCTATTTCATAGATATACTCAATGGACTGTATCTCCGAAGCCTGGGGCTTTATCATCTATGGCCGAGCTACCTTGTGCTGGTTGGCATGTTGATGGTCCTTTCAAAGATTGGTTTTGCGATGTTGAAGAAAGAGGGAATGTGAGATGAACTGGATCAGGATCCGGGAACTGGTTCGAAAGGAATTTATCCAGCTTTTCAGGGACAAAAAGAACAGGCCACTGTTAATTATTGCTCCATTTGTTCAATTGCTTGTTTTCGGGTATGTGCTCAGCACAGACGTGCGAGATGTGAGGGTTGGGATTGTTGACCAGTCGCGCACACGAGAGAGCCGTATGCTAAGGGATGCCTTTGATGCAAACCAGACATTCCGTATAACCCACTATAAGGATCATCCCAAGGAGCTTGAAGAGATATTGTTAAGGAGAAGGGTTGATCTGGCCGTTAAGATTGGGCCTGATTTCAGCGAGCTCATCAGGAGAGGAGATTCCTCACCTATTCAGATCCTGGCCGACGGGAGCATGAGCAACATGGCTTCTGTGAAAATCGCATACACTTCGCTTGTTCTGGACAGATTGAACCAGAACCTAATCAGGGAGCTATACCCTCAAAAGATGAATTATGGAAAAATAGATGCTCGAATACGAACGTGGTATAACCCGAACCTGGATAGCAGGAACTTCTATGTGCCAGGTATCGTGGCCATTTTGATCATGATCCTCTCTCTTCTTCTTACCTCCATGGCCATTATTCGTGAGAAGGAAGCGGGTACCATTGAGCAGCTCATCGTTACACCGTTAAAGCCCATTGAGCTTATTCTCGGTAAGACGATTCCCTATATCATCATCACCCAGACCCTCATGGTTATTGTCATCACCTTCGCCATTTTCTGGTTCTCCATCCCCCTGAAGGGGAACTTTCTCCTCCTTCTTGCTGCCGTAGGTCTTTTCCTTCTGAGCACGTTGGGTATCGGGCTATTCATATCTACCGTTTCTGCCACACAGCAGCAGGCCATGATGACCACCTTTTTTTTCATTATGCCATTTTTCATGCTCAGCGGTTTTGTGTTCCCCATTGCCAGCATGCCAACGCTGTTTCAGTGGCTCACCTATTTGAATCCTTTGAGGTATATCCTGATCATTATTAGGGGGATTTTTCTGAAGGGGGTAGGCCTGGGGGTGCTCTGGCCTGAATTCCTATCGTTGATGGTTCTCGGATTAATTGTGTTTGCAAGCGCGGTCAAAAGGTTTAGAAAGAGGCTGGATTAAGACAGTCGCATGAGATAAACCTGAGATAGGTGAAAGATATTATGCAGTGTTGTGTGGGAATTGATATTGGTTCTGCCTATTCAAAGGGCGTGATCATGTTTGATGATGAGATAGGGGGATCCTACGTAGTTCCCTCTGGAGGGAATTATCAGCTCACCGCTGAGAGGGTTAACAAGGCGTTATTGTCCAGGGCGGATCAATTGTCAAAGCGTATGGTTTACACCATTGCTACTGGATACGGTGCACGGAGTGTGACCTATGCAGATGAGGTAGTGACAGACATATCATGCCACAGCAGGGGGATCTTTTATCTTTCCCCATCGGTGAGAACAGTAGTTGATGTTGGCGATCTCTTCAGTAAGGCCTTTCGAATTGATGAAAGAGGAAACTCTCTAAGCTTCTTATTGAGCGGCAAATGCGCAGGAGGATCTGCAAGGGTTTTGCAGGTAATTGCTAAGGTGTTGCATATAAGGCTGGAGGATATAGGCGAATTATCCTTGAAATCGCAAAAGAGGGTCGATTTTAATACTGGTTGTGCTGTTTTTGCAGAGACCGAGGCAGTGTCACGGGTAGCGGAGGGGGTAGCAAAGGAAGACCTTCTGGCCGGGATTCATCGAGCCTTGGCAGCACAGCTTCATAGCCTGGCCGAGAGGGTGGGAATTGAAAGAGATTTTTCCCTGGTTGGGGGCGGGTCCAGAGATATCGGTCTCGTCAAGGCGGTTGAAGAGATAACTGGTTTTGATATTGTGGTACCACCTGAGCCGCACCTGACAGCCGCCCTTGGGGCGGCTGTCATAGCCCGAGAAAAAGTTAAAAGTGCCTAAAGCCCGCCCTGGCGCTATGCACTCTAATCAGCCTACTAAATCTATAATCCAGCACGTGATCGAATCAGCCTGATAAGCCTATATGCCAAGACTGGGCCGGGGTTTAAAATGAGCTAAAGTTAAAAAGGAAACTACATAAAGCAGTTTTACCTTTTGACTTTAACTACTTTAGCCACTTATAACTTTGATCAGCCTATCTTGAAAACCAGGGCTGCTCCTGTATCGCCAGCGGCGCACCCTGCCCAAAGACAATACCCACCGCCAAGCATAACGGTCTCTTCTAATAGCTCGACAATTATCCTGCCCGCTGTTGGAGCTTGAGGGTGACCATATATCATAGAGTTTCCGTAATTGTTCATCCAATTAACATCCATACCCATTTTGGCGGCCATATAGATGTCATTTATGGCAAAGGGTTGATGTGTTTTGACGGCCTTTAGATCGCCTACTTTTATCCCTGCCTTTTCAAGTGCCATCTCTGCAGCAGGGACAGGGGCTTGAGCCATATACCCCTTTTTTGCCCTTGAAAACCCATATGAGACAATCTGGATGTCAACATTTGGATCTGCACTTAGCTCTTTGGCCTTATCCCGAGTGGTCACTATAACACCGCAGTTTCCATCTGCAGGAAATGTCTGTGCACCAAAGGTATGGACCCCCCCTGGTTCAACAGGTCTGAGTCTGGCCAAGCCTTCGGCTGAGGTTGGGGTCACACCCTCATCTTCTTCTACTAACATGGTTTTCTTCTTAGAGATTTTGACCTCTGGAGAAAACATGTATCTTTTTTGAAATGCACGGTCATTGGCCAGGGCATCCTGGTATTGTTCATATCTCCTTAAGGTGACAGCATCGCACTCTTCCCGAGTTGTTCCTAACTCTTTGGCAACATTTTCAGCTGTCTGGATCATTTTTTGCCCTGCCCATGGATCACTGTTAAAATTGTCCATCATCCAGTTTTCTGACTCCACTTCTCCACCTGGTCCAAAGGGCTGTGGCCAGACAGTATGTGGGCCATTGGAACAGCGATCTGTCATAAGGGCAAATCCTGTCTGATATGTTCCGAGTTCTATATCTGAGGCAGCAAGATTTATACAGGTAGTTGATGTAGTGCATGCCTGGTTGACCATAAGGGCAGGTAGATCCTTGGCACCATTCACTAACAGGGCTGCTGCCCAGGTATGACTATAAAAAAGGTGATGCTGGGCAATGGTTATCCCAAAATACATATAGTCAAATATAGTAGGGTCAAAATTATTTTTTGT
>JADFWK010000107.1 GCA_015223015.1 Pseudomonadota bacterium | reverse complement strand
TTTTTTTGAGATATCGCCCGCCCGCCTCGCCTGAGCGAGAGCGATGGCGGGCAGGCCTTTCAAAAACAGCCATGACCTCCTTTAGAAGGAAAACGCCTACTCACTCTGGTTCATGCCAACACTTTTGAACGATACTAAACAGTTAGTACGTTGTTGCTAGAGATATGCGATATGCGATGTGTGGGATATGAAACGCAAGTCACAAGTGGCATAGATCATGATGCAACACAAAACCCAACAAACCCAATAAACTCAACAAACCCAAAAAACAAAGACAACGGACCTTATTATGAAACGGTTGCGACAGAGATATTATGACCTTTTTTCTCATATCTACGACCGTTTCGTTGCCCTCCATTCTACTGACAAAGGTGCACGGCTCCGATATTTTTTGGCAGATAATACGGGACTGTGCAGAGGGGATAAAGTGCTCGACATCTGTACCGGAACAGGAACACTCTTACATTACCTCAGAGAGAAGGTGCAGGGAGAAGGTCTTGTTGCAGGAGCAGATTTCTCCATTGGGATGCTCAGGGCAGGTAAATCGAAGATACCCGATCATGATGCCATCTTCTTGGTAATGGCTGATGTGGCATGCCTGCCCTTTAGGGCCGTAGTCTTTGATGCGGTAACCTGTTCACATGCATTCTATGAATTGAAAGGAGAAACACAGAATAGGTGCCTGCAGGAGATAGGCAGGATACTCAAGTCTGGCAGGCCCTTTCTCATGATGGAACACGATGTTCCCAAGAGCTTTTTGGTGAGAATGCTCTTCTATCTTCGATTGCTGTCCATGGGCCCGCACAAGGCCCGTGAGATCGTACGGCATGAAAGAGAGCTGTTGTTGAGATATTTTAGATCTGTTGAAAAGATTCCTACACCCACGGGCAGGTCCAAGGTGATGATCTGTAAAGGGTAGACATGCAGACCGTTAATGACTTAGGTGAGTAGAAATTGCCTGCTAATTTACCCCCAACATATTTTGAAGCGGAAAAGCGGTACAGGGAGGCCAAAACCCCGGCCGAGGGGATTGGTGCCCTTGAAGAGATGCTCGCAATCATGCCGAAGCACAAGGGTACGGACAAACTCAAGGCCGACCTGAGACGCCGCATTTCCAAACTCAAATCCAAACAGCAACAAAAAAAGAAGTTAGGGAGACGAGATAGGAGTTACACTATTGAAAGGGAAGGAGTGGGCCAGGCTGTACTTCTGGGTACACCAAATGTTGGCAAATCCGCGCTGGTTGCAGCTCTTACTAATGCAGATCCACCAGTGGCCGATTTCCCTCATTCCACGTGGAAGCCCACACCCGGAATGATGTATTTTGAAGACGTACAAATTCAACTTATTGATATGCCTCCTGTCAGCAAAGAACATACAGAACCCTGGCTTCTTGATATCGCCCGGAGGGCGGACATAATCCTTGTTGTAGTGAATGTACAAACAGATCCAATGCAGCAGCTGGAAGAAACGGTTTCCTTTCTCAAAGATAATAGGATAGCACCCCTTGGAATGGCAGATCTTCATGGGGTAACAGATCGCTGGACCTTTGTATCCTTCCTGGTTGTTGCAAACAAGAGTGATGACCAATCCACTGAAGAAAATTTTGAGATCTTCAAGTCTCTTGTTGAGGATGATTGGTCCCTGATACCGGTATCAGCAAAGACTGGCCGCAATTTTGATTTGCTAAGACAAACCTTGTTTACCAATTTAGAAATCATAAGGGTCTATACCAAGGTACCGGGCAAAGGGCCAGACCGAAAGGCTCCTTTCGTGCTGAAAAAAGATTCTCGGTTAGAGGATCTTGCCTCTAAAATCCACAAGGATTTCTTGGAAAAGCTGAAGTATGCTAAGGTATGGGGAAAGGATGTTTACGATGGCCAGATGGTGCAAAGAGATCATGTGCTCCAGGACGGTGATGTTGTTGAGCTCCATATGTAAGCATGTGGATGCAGTGACTGGTCGATAGAACATTTTCACCCTCTCATTACTCGTCTTTCCGGGAGTCGTCTTACCCAGCTTTAAAAGTTTCTTAGATTTTGAGTGTTTAGTAAAGTATCCTTCCCACGTTTTCTCATGCGGAAATGGGCAATTAAAACAATCGACTTGCAGAATTGACCTCAATTGTCTTAACTCCCAAGGCAGTAACCAAACCCTAGTGAAGCTTTGCCTCAAACCCACGAGGCACTATGTCAGTAAAATAGGAAATACTGAGTAACGTTTATCGGTTACGGTTACGATGCCCGTTTCGTTTTTCGGCAACGTCATTCGTCTTTTTAGTTCCACGTTACCTTAAACGTTACCGATACGGGCTTCGTTACCCTAACCGTTACCCAAATAAACCAGCAAAAACCCTGGCCCAGACCTGGCATGCAAGGGTTGAGTTTTATGGTTCCTGTTCCCTTAGTGTAAAAGGGTTAACAGCTCGTTATGATCAGACCGCGCCAGGGCGGGCTTGACACAAATTTTAAGATCTCAGCCTATATAGACACCTATAAAGGGTATTTCTGATCCAAGCTGGCTAATCTCTGCTCATACTTTATCCCCTATTTTTTATTGACAGAAGATCGAAAAGCGAAGGATAATAATAAGTTAGAAAAAAAATTTAAATTGAGCTTTTTTTATGGATGAGCTTCCTCTCATAGCCATTACCATGGGTGACCCTGCCGGAATAGGGCCTGAGATAATCTCAAAGGGGTTACTGAGGGATGATATTTACCAGGTATGCAGGCCAGTTGTTTTGGGAGATATGGGTGCCCTTGCAATGGTCTCTAAAACCATTGGATCCCTCTCGTTTCAATTGATATCAACCCCCTTAGAGGTTACTGGGAGACCGGGGAACGTACCTGTGATGCCTGTTTCAAACCTCCGGGAAGATTCCTGCATACCAGGGCAGCCTACTGTTGCCGGTGGGAAGGCCATGGTTGAGTATATTGTAAAGGCCGTAGAACTCACTAAGAGCGGTCAGGTATCGGCAATGGTTACCTGCCCCATTAACAAAGAACTCATGCACCGTGCTGGTTACAAGTTTGACGGACATACTGAACTTCTGGCCCACCTTACCCAAACAGAGGATTACGTTATGATGCTGGCAGGTGAAAGGCTCAGGGTATCGCTTGTGACCGTCCACTGCGCCTTACGAGAAGTTCCCCAAAGATTGAATAAGGCGTTGATTGTAAAGACAATAGCCATAACCTACCGCGCCCTAGAACGAGATTTTGCTATTACAAGACCTCGGGTGGCAGTAGCTTCCTTGAACCCTCATGCCGGGGAATCAGGTCTATTTGGCCTTGAAGATGAAAGAATAGTGAGACCAGCAGTGGAAGCGGCAAGAGACGGTGGCTTGCTGGTGGATGGACCCCTTCCGGCCGACACCATATTCTACCATGCGAGCAATGGCAGGTATGACGCAGTTGTTGCCATGTACCACGATCAGGGCCTAATCCCATTGAAATTGCTTCATTTTTCTGACGCAGTGAATATAACCCTCGGACTCCCCATAATACGCACCTCTGTTGACCATGGCACCGCCTACGATATCGCCGGAAAAGATATGGCTGACCCATCTAGCCTTGTTGCGGCCATAAAGATGGCAGCTAAAATAGCCAGAGCTAGGGAAAAATGAATTGTAAGCTATAATAAAACGATTTTGGGATTTCCTTGTTTCATATGAATGTCAAATGCCAAAGCTCAAAACTCAAATGAATGTCAAAACCCAAATGTCAAATAAGAAAGCTTTGACATTGAAGCATTTGGTACTGATTTGAAATTTGGATTTTGTCATTTGGATTTTAACTAGGGCGGTGATCTCACACCATATTATGTTGCAGGTTGACTTTAAATATTATCTTAAAGGCTATAGTGAACTGAGTATGGCATGTCTCTAAAAGAGATAATAATCAAAGGGGCCAGGGAGCATAATCTTAAAAATATTGATGTTACTATCCCCCGGAACAAGCTCGTGGTTATTACTGGTGTGTCTGGTTCCGGCAAATCAACCCTCGCCTTTGACACGATCTATGCCGAGGGCCAGAGGCGGTATGTAGAGTCACTTTCAACGTACGCCCGGCAGTTCTTGGAGCAGATGGATAAGCCGGATGTAGATTCTATTGAAGGGCTTTCCCCTGCTATCTCTATTCAACACCGGTCTACCAGCAAAAACCCCAGGTCAACGGTAGGTACTGTTACGGAGATCTATGATTATCTGAGGCTTCTGTTTGCCCGGATTGGGCATCCCTTTTGTCCGCACTGCAACGTTTCTATTGTGTCCCAGTCTGTTCAACAGGTTGTTGACCAGGTAATGGAATTTGAGGAGGGGAGCAAGATTCAGATTTTATCCCCAGTGGTAGACGGCAGGAAAGGAGAACACGTAAGCCTGTTTGACCATTTGAGAAAGCAAGGTTTTGTAAGGGTTCAGGTAGATGGAGAGATCATGCTCCTTGAATCTGACATCAGGCTGGATAAAAACAGGAAGCATTCTATCAGGGTCGTTGTTGATAGATTGATAGTAGGCAAAACCATAAAAAGAAGGCTGACCGATTCCATGGAGCTGGCATTTACTCTATCAGACGGGTTGTCTCTTGTGGATCTCATAGGCGAGAGGGAGTATTTTTTTAGCCAGAGGGCTTCATGTCCGAACTGTGGGTTTAGCTTTCCACCGTTAACTCCCCAGATGTTTTCCTTTAACAATCCCATCGGGGCCTGTACAGAATGTGGCGGGCTCGGAACCAAGATGTATTTTGATCCGGAATTGATTGTTCCTGACGCAGATCTTTCTTTACGGGAGGGGGCAATTGTACCATGGGCCAATAGGCACTCTCTCTATTTTCAACAGATGCTCGACTCCATCACCCACCATTATCAGGTTGATATATACACACCTTTTAGAGAACTGCCCGAGCATGTTCAAAAGGTCCTTCTTTACGGTTCAGGAAAAGAGGAGATTAGCTTTTCCTTTGACAGGGATGATAGGCGCCATTTTTACAAGAAACCTTTTGAGGGCGTCATACCAAATCTTAACAGGAGATACCATGAGACTAATTCATCCATTTCCAGGCAAGAGATCGATCGGTTCATGAATATCAGGCCCTGCCCTCAATGCAATGGAGTGCGATTACGGCCGGAAAGTCTCGCTGTAAAGGTTGATGGAAAATCCATATCTCAGGTAACTTCATTTTCCATTGATAAAGCCCTGGGCTATTTTGAGGGATTGAAACTCACCGAAAAAGAGGAAATCATCGGCGGGCGAATACTCAAAGAGATCATTAAAAGGCTCGGGTTCCTAAAGAGCGTGGGCCTGGATTACATCTCGGTTGATAGGTCTGCATCTACTCTGTCAGGCGGAGAAGAGATGCGGATCAGGCTGGCCACCCAGATCGGATCAGGCCTATCTGGCGTATTGTATGTATTGGATGAACCGACCATCGGATTACACCACAGGGACAATAATAAACTTCTGCAGACCCTCAAGAGACTGAGGGAGTTGGGCAATACGGTGCTTGTTGTAGAGCATGATCCTGAAACCATCCTCTCAGGCGATTACGTTATAGATATGGGGCCGGGGGCTGGCCAGATGGGTGGACAGGTGATATTTACCGGCAAGCCAGCCGAGCTCGTAAAAGAAGAAGGATCATTAACTGGCCAGTATCTTTCAGGAAGGCTCTCCATCCCTGTTCCAAAAACGAGAAGGAAGGGTAACGGAAAGGAGGCAGTTATTGAGGGAGCGGCAGAGAACAACCTGAAAGGAATTGATGTTGGTATTCCCTTGGGGGCATTTACTTGTATCACCGGCGTTTCAGGCTCTGGCAAAAGCAGCCTGATTAACCAGATTTTCTATCCTGCCCTGGCCCAAAAACTGTACCAATCAAAGGAAAGGGTTGGCAGGGTGAAGAGGATAAGGGGCATAGAGCATCTGGATAAGGTCATTAACATAGATCAGAGCCCTATTGGAAGAACACCAAGGTCCAACCCGGCCACGTATACGGGGGTCTTTATCCATATCCGGGACCTTTTCGCAATGCTACTGGAGTCAAAGGTCCGGGGATATAAATCTGGTAGATTCAGTTTTAATGTAGATGGCGGAAGGTGTGACGCTTGCAGGGGTGATGGGATCATCAAGATTGAGATGCATTTCCTGCCGGATGTGTATGTTACCTGTGATGTGTGTAAAGGGTTGCGGTATAACAGGGATACCCTTGAGATACAGTACAGAGGCAAGAATATTGCAGATGTGCTCGATATGACCGTAAAGGAGGCCATGCTGTTTTTTTCTTCTATCCCTCGAATCAGGACTAAGCTCGAGACTCTCTTTAACGTTGGTCTTGGATACATAAAACTTGGGCAGCCTGCAACTACGCTTTCTGGTGGGGAGGCGCAAAGGATAAAGCTGGCTAAAGAGTTGGGAAAAAAGAATACAGGAAGAACCCTGTATCTCCTGGATGAGCCTACCACAGGTCTCCATTTCGCCGACATACGCAAACTCCTGGAGGTCTTAAATCATCTGGTGGATTTGCAAAACACGGTGGTAGTCATAGAGCATAATATGGATGTTATTAAGTCGGCGGATTACATAATCGACTTGGGTCCGGAAGGAGGAGATAAGGGAGGTTCTGTTGTCGGAACCGGCACACCTGAGGAGATAGCAGCAATGAAAGAATCATATACCGGCCAGTTTTTGAAAAAGGTACTGTCAGGGCCTTTGCTTGACACAAAAACTGGATAATAATATACTTCCTCCTCAAAATAGATTTATCTTCGTGAGGCGGTAGGGTAACGTCACAAAGTCCAGGGTATGGGTGTCTTTTTTTTGGTTATGCCCTATAACATGGCCCCTTACTGGGTCGTTTCAAAATGGTTTATTGAGCCCTAAGCCCTAGAATCATAGGCTCCATCTATATAAACCATTTTGAAACTCCCACTCATCTAAACTATGTGGGGCATAATCCAAAAAAAGATA
>JADFWK010000106.1 GCA_015223015.1 Pseudomonadota bacterium | reverse complement strand
TGGAATAATGGCCTGCCCTGGCGCGACATTGCTGGAATACACTCTGGGCGTTACAGTATTTCGTAAATAAGCTCTTTATACTCATGCTTTGCATGCCAGGTCTGGGCCAGGGAATGTTGGAATGTCGATGACTCCGTCGTTACCGGGGATGATTTTACAAGGAAGCTTCTCGTTTATTGGCTTCGTTGTCCACAGGGTTTCCCAATAATCACTGTTCCAGTTTCCCCGAGCCCATTATTCCATTGTTTCAACATTCCAATTGTGAGCGAAGCAAACTAAGTTTTGTATACAGTATACAAAACAAACCGAATATATTGAAAGGCTTCAGTGATGTCAAGGGATAAAAGCCTAGAGTTTCCCGAGCAACTTTAGTCAGGCTTTTTCCTGTACCCGCTCAATTCACTTCGGGCAAACCAGTGACGCTTAGGAGCAAGTTCTACCGCTCCCAGCCGATTTTCGCTTAGACAGGTTGATTCAGACCAGATTAGAGAAACTCCGGATGAGAAGGCATCCTATTTTCTGACAATCTTCCCCATTTTGACACCGAGCCAGTCTTTCAGTCTATCGATGCATGAGGGCTTTTTTACGTTTAGAATACAATCGGCTTTCTTATCTGAAAGCATGCTTACTGCCTGGGCAGTGTAGGTACCGGCAGGCATGGGTGGTTGTGTTATAATTATGATGTTTTCCATTTTTTCGTTTGACCCGATTTTTGCCCTCAGGAAATCAGAGACCTTGGTTAACAATCCGACCGTGGCATCAAAGGTGCCATCTTTTCTTACATCAGCAGAGGCTATTGAGAGGTCAACCTTTTTTTCATCAACTGGTACATTAAGCAGTTTTATGAATACACTATCACCCGGTTCAAAGCCTGAACCGCTGAAGACAAGTTTTGTATCCTTCATTTTAGCAACACCAAGGCGGATTGTGACTGGATTGACGATCAGCTGTGGGCCTTTTACCCCTGGATCCAGGGTTTTGACTGGTGGCGAACATCCTGCGGTGACAAAAACACCACAGGCAACAAGAAGAAAACTGATTACTGCAAGGTGCTTAAGATGCTTTTTCATGGTAACCCTCCTTTTTTTGTTAAAGTCTTTACAATTACTCAGCCACAGACCCGCCTGCCAGATGGCGGGCAGGTTTGCGCTGATCATCGCCGATATTTTTTCGCTTATTATCATATACAAATCTTTTGAATTCTGGTTTTCTGCCGAAATTCAATAATAAGCCAACTTCAATATTTGTTGCCTGCCCGCCATCGGCTTCGCCCTCAGGCGAGGCGGGCGGGCCGTCAAGTAAGAATAATATCTGTAGTTTCTTTATGTTTAAACCTATCTGCGTTCATCTGTGCAAATCTGTGGCTGAATAGTTATAAGTGTTCTTTCTATTTTTTACCAGATACGGAACGGCGCCTTTTCTGGTACCGGATAACAGCCCTGTTATGCTCTCTCAAGGTAGTTGAGAAATAGTGACTCCCATCATTTCTTGAGACAAAGTAGAGGTAGTCTGTTTGTGCCGGGTTTATTATTGCCTTAAGGGATTCCCTGCCGGGATTGGCGATCGGTCCAGGAGGGAGGCCACGATTACGGTAGGTGTTGTATGGGCTGGGGCTTTGAAGATCCTTCTTTGTCAGGTTTCCATCAAAATCCTTGAGACCATAGATAACCGTTGGATCACTTTCAAGCCTCATCCTCCTTTTAAGCCTGTTGAGAAAAACTGACGCAATAAGAGGCCGTTCCTCGGCGAGACCGGTCTCCTTTTCTACTATGGAGGCCAAGGTTACTATCTCCCGTAACGACATAGGTGTTTCATGACCCTTTTTCAGGTTACTGAAGATATCCCAGAACCTCTTGATCATGAGGTCAATTATCTGTCGTGCCCCCATATCCCCGCTGAGTAAATAGGTGTCAGGAAAAAGATAACCCTCCAAGCTTTGCCCATCAACATGGTACGAGGCTGCAAGGTTTTTATCCATGGCCAGAACCATAAATTCCCTCTTATCGACCAGACCTTTTTGTGCAAGTATGTCAGCGATCTGTTCAGCGGCAAGCCCTTCCGGGATAGTTAGGGGATGGGTTTTGACTGCCCCGGAAGCAAGGATAGTGAGTATTGTTACCGGGGACATTGACTGATTCAGGCTGTATTCACCTGCCTTTATGTCCCGTGAGCCTCCTTTCAGGAGAGCCCAGAATATAAACAGATCTTTGCTTTTGATGAGCTTTCTTGTCTCAAGTTCAGTGGCAACTGACCTGAGACCAGTCCCCTTTTTTACAATAAAGATCTCTTCTTTTTGATCCAATCCCGCAGGGCTCATTAAAAAATATCCAAAGTAAAAGGCTATAAATATGCAAAGGACAAAAACTAACAGGACTGATATGAAAATGAGCCTTCTTGTTGACATTCTGCTTACCGGTAAATCCTGCTCATAGAGATGCCCTGATACCTATCAGGGTTATGCCTACGCTTCCCTGTTTACCTTTTCAAGAGGGCAGTCAGGACAGAGGGGCTTTCTCCTGCAAAAGTCTTTTCCCGTTTTTACAAGTAAAGCGTGAAACTCCTTAAAGAGTTCCACATCATGAGGAAGCGTATCCATAAACAACATTTGTACCTCAAAGTATCCTGCCTCCTCTTCAATGAGACCATGCCTTGACAGAATCCGATGGGTATACGTATCCACTACAAACAGGGCCCTCCCTGCTGCATAGAGGATCATGCTATCAGCTGTCTCCAATCCGATTCCCTTAACAGATAAAAGTTCTTTCCGGATTGTTTCGGTGTCAAGAGAAAGAAGGCTGTTCAGATCCCCATCGTGTTTATCCT
Source organism: Pseudomonadota bacterium (assembly GCA_015223015.1). GTDB lineage: Bacteria > Desulfobacterota > DSM-4660 > Desulfatiglandales > B25-G16 > JADFWK01. The sequence continues at coordinate 560 of JADFWK010000106.1, read as the reverse complement.
GGATCAGGGAAATAAGGTTTTTCAAGCGCCTGACTTTGAGATTATAATACCCGGCTGGTCTGATGTATTCAGCTAAGATCGGTGCGGGTGTGTCACTGAGCCCTTTTATGGAAACAAGATTTTTTTCCTTAAGATTCTGGATCGCCTTTTCCACGTTATTCCAGCTGGTGTTCTGGGTTAAGATAGCACCGATCATCATCTCCAGGTCAGTCTCTGCCGGCCACCAGTTCTGAGGACCAAAGGCTGTGAAAAGGAGATCGTGTATCTCCATCAGAATTGAACCCGTTGGAGTAGCCACTATTTCATCTGCACCTCGAGTATACCGACTTGACACGATTTCGAAGATACCTTAAATTGAATCGCTATGTCAATGCAGCGACTTAAGAAAACACGCAATATAGGTATCATAGCCCACATAGACGCCGGCAAGACTACCATAACGGAGCGGATACTCTATTACACCGGTCGTTCTCACAAGATTGGGGAGGTTCATGATGGTGAGGCTGTTATGGACTGGATGCCTGAGGAACAGGAGCGGGGCATCACCATAACCTCTGCGG
>JADFWK010000105.1 GCA_015223015.1 Pseudomonadota bacterium | reverse complement strand
GGTATACTGATACTCTTGCTGATATTGCCTTCCTTCTGATGGATCTGGAATATCACGGGGGTAATGCGTTTTCTAAGGAACTGTGGGATTTCTACAAAAAAACCGCAGGTGAAATCGAGGTGGATTCCCTGCTTACCTTTTATAAGGTCTACCGAGCTTATGTGAGGGGGAAGGTGAGCAGCTTCCAGGTTGATGATGAAAACATCAGTGCAGAAAAAAAGGAGGAAGCTCTACAAACAGCGAAAAGATACTTCCAGCTTGCAAGCTCGTATATATAGGGGCTGTTGCTCAAAGGAATTTCGGCAACAGCCTGTATAACGCAGGCAGTAAACAGTATACAGTTGGGACAGGATTAAGGTACTTATGAAAGAAGATTTTGTAGGGTTTATAAAAAGAGAATTAGTGCCTCAAACAGTCCTGATAGCATGCGGCCTCCCGGCTTCCTACAAAACAGAAACAACGGAGGTAATAGCTGAACTTAAGGGCTATCAAATACTGAGGACAGACCTTATCAGGCTTGAGGTGCTAAAAGATGAGGACATCTTTGATGAGAAGATCGCATCAAACATGGGAAAAAGGGAGCTTGTCTACAAAAAAATGTTTTCGTGCGCAGATGAGCTTGCAAGTAAAGGTAAAGGGATAATCTTGGATGCCACCTTTATCACGCACGCGCTCAGAAAGAGGGCTGCACAGATAGCTGCAAATCATAATAAGGTTTTTGTTATTCAACAAACACAGTGCCCCCAGGAGGTGGCTCTCAGAAGGATATCAGAGAGAACCAGAGAGAATTATGAATCAAATGCCTTGACTGAACAGGCCTATCTCAATAATAAAAAGAAGTTCCAGCCAGTAGACCTAGATGACTTGAAAAATTCGTATCCCACTCTTAACATTATCCATCTTCTGGTCGATACAACCTCAGATTTGGTTGATGAATGGAGGGTAATAAAGTGCCTAAAGCCCGGTACCTAAATCAGACTGATAAGTTTATAAGGCGCTATGTATCTAAATCAACTTATTAAGATTATAGGCCAGGCTTGCCCGCCATCCCTGCCCGCCAGACTTATGGCGGGCCAGCCCGACATCCGGCAGGCGGGGCTGGAGCAGGGTTATGAATGCCTAAAGTTATTGGTTTTAGATAATTTATCGCTGATTGCGGAATGTATTTTAGGCACTCATAACTCGAGGCACTCGAGGTACTCGTGATGGCAAAGACGCCAAAATCAGTCGGGATAATTTTTAAGCACGATTTCCAGCCTGCAAAAAAGGAGTGCAAGCGCTTAAGGGATTGGTTTACACAGAGAGGGATAACCGTATATACAGAGGAAATGGCATCTCGTGCCCATGTAACCCAGTGCCTTGAGGAAGATACAAGTATACCGGATAACGTCGACTTGGTGGTGGTTTTGGGCGGGGATGGGACATTGCTGGGAGCTGCCCGGAAGGTTGGGCGATATGGCCTCCCTATTTTGGGTGTTAATCTCGGAGGCTTAGGTTTTTTAACAGAGATCCCTTTAGAAATGCTTTATAAGGACATCGAAAAGGTTATCACTGGGCAAGTGACTGTTGAACCGAGACTCATGTTGCAAGCCAGTGTTTTCAGAAATGCTGAAGAAAAATGCCGTTTTTCAGTGTTAAATGACGTTGTTATCAACAAAGGGGCATTGGCCAGAATTATTGATCTGAGAGTATCCATCGATGGTCATTTTCTCACCACCTTTCGTTCAGACGGGCTCATTATATCCACTCCTACAGGCTCAACCAGTTACAATCTTTCTGCTGGGGGCCCGATATTGTATCCAGATCTAGAGGCCTTGATCTTGACCCCGATATGTCCCTTTACCCTGACACAACGGCCTATTATTTTACCCGATACATCGGCCATAGAAATTCAGATAGGGAAACAAAATGAGGAAGTTATCCTTACCTTTGATGGCCAGGTCGGCTTTGATCTTATGGCTCATGACAGGGTTATCATTTCTAAGTCAGAGAAAAAACTGAAGCTCATCAAATCACCCGATCAGGACTATTATGATATCCTCCGGACAAAACTCAAATGGGGTGAGCCCACTTACAACAGGACAGACGAGTAGGTACCGACTTTTAACAAATAGAGAGGAAATATGCTATTTGCAATGGGTAATAGAAGCCTATGATGGGATGGCCTCAATGAGAACCGTTAATCCGAAGACTGGTGAGATTGAAATCTCTATAGCTCCGGGATGCAGAGAGGAGATTCTTTCACTTATTAACCATCTAAAGGAAGAGGGAATTATTCATGTTAGGGACAAGAAAGCTGATTGATGGCGTTGTGAAAACAACTGTTATGGTAGTGATTGGATTCTGTACTGTCGGAATGGGCGGGGTAGGGGAGGAAAAACTTACAAAAATTCCGGAACCTGACGACAATTTCTCGGCAACCCTAATCGACCAACGTGATGTTTCCTCACGTATCACGCTTTTCAGTCTCGAGGGACAAACGTTTCTCTCAGGCAAGCGTGGGGGTGCCATGGTTTCCATACCCTTTGAAAATATCAAGGAGATAAATTTCTATGCCCGTGGCAGAAATATCTTTGCCATGGTTACTATGAAAAAGGAAGCCCAAGTTGAATTAGAAATGGAGAAAGATCGCGTTTTTTATGGCCAGCTTTCTTACGGGCTCTTATCTATCAAAGCAGAATATGTAAAAAAGATTACCATTCATAGCCTGGCCGAGCAGGAGAGATAGATTGCCCCAATTATTTCACATAAAAACCTTTGGCTGCCAGATGAATAAGCATGATTCTGATTCTATCACCCAGATTCTTATGAACGAAGGGTATCAGCAATCGAAGAGCATTGACGATGCTGACATTGTCTTGGTTAATACCTGCGCGGTCAGGGAAAAGGCTGAAGAAAAGGCACTAAGCATGCTTGGCCGGTTGGCTCCCTTAAAGCAAAAGAAACGAGACCTGATTGCCGGTGTTATTGGATGCGTTGCCCAGGAGCAAGGAACGGATCTCTTAAAACGTTTCCCCCATCTCGATCTCATCTTGGGCCCGAGGAATATTCACCACATAGATAAATTCATTGCTCAGATCAAAAAAAAGAGAGAACGGATTTCGTCACTTGATTTGTCCGGTCAAATCACCTCATTTCCCAAATATAACGGCTACTTAAAGGGACGGGTTACATGCTTCTTGAAGATTATGGAAGGATGCGACAACTTCTGCTCATACTGCATTGTTCCTTTTGTTAGGGGCAGAGAGACAAGCCTCTCAGCTCAAAAGATTATTGACGAGGCGAATCGTTTAGTTCGACAAGGAATAAAGGAGATTACCCTTATTGGGCAGAATGTGAATTCTTACAATGTCAGGAATGGGTCTGTACCCACATTTCCCGGTTTACTCAAGGCGTTAGATAGTATTTCAGGCTTGAAAAGGATTCGCTTTACAACTTCTCACCCGAAGGATTTATCGGATGAGCTTATCGGTCTTTTCGGAGAATTAAGAAGTTTGTGCCCCCATATTCATCTGCCAGTTCAATCAGGATCCGATGCAATACTTGGGTTTATGAATAGGGGGTACACAAGGGATACATATCTTAGTCTCATAGAGCGCCTCAGGAAAGTGAGGCCCGATATTGCTATTACAACTGACTTCATTGTTGGATTTCCCGGTGAAAGGGAACAAGACTTTCAAGACAGTTTAAGGTTGATCGAAGGGGTGAAGTTTGATAATATCTTTTCCTTCAAATATTCCGAACGATCAGGAACAAGGGCAGTGCACTTGCCAGGAAAAATAGGGAATACTGAAAAGCAGAGGCGTCTGTTTCTATTGCAGCAAACACAAAAAGAGATCACTCTGTCCAAAAACAAATCCCTTGAAGGAACAATTCAAGAAGTCTTGGTAGAGGGCCCTGGCAAAAGAGGAGATCACCAACTCAGCGGAAGAACCCCAGGAAACAAGGTTGTCAATTTTTTTCCCCCAACCCATCTCAGGGGGGAATTGGTACGCCTAAAAATTATCCAAGGGTTCCAAAATTCATTGCTTGGCGAAATCGTTGGCGCATAAGATCAGAAAATCTATTAGGCTATAAAGAAATGGAGCAACAATTCGACTACCATAAAGAAAATCTCCTGATAGTTGATGACGAGATAGAAATAGGGAAAATAGTACAGGATCTACTTGCAAAACTGGGATTCAATACTGGATTCGCCGGTAACGGGAAGAATGCGTTAGAGAAGCTTCGCGACAAAGACTATACTTTTTTGATTACTGATATAAATATTCCGAAACTCAACGGCATTGAATTGATAAAGATAGTCAAGAAAGAAATACCCAGGATCAATATTATTGCCATGACTGGCTACGATAAAGACTACACCTATATGGACGTTATTAACGCTGGAGCAACTGATTTTATCAGTAAGCCCTTCAAAATTGATGAGATGGAGGCTAAAATTAAGAGGATTCTCATTGAAACAAGGACTCGGGATGAATTGGCCAGGCTCTCAATAACTGATAATCTCACCGGTCTTTATAACCAGCGACATTTTTACAACAGGCTCAAAGAAGAGATTGAGCGTGCAAATCGTCAGAAGCATACCCTGTCTCTAATTCTTTTGGACCTAGACGATTTTAAATATTTCAACGATAAATATGGTCATCTTGCTGGCGATCAGATGCTTGCGGGAGCAGGGAATGTCATTCTTTCAAACATCCGCGACAGTGTCGATACTGCTTTCAGATACGGAGGCGATGAGTTCGCTGTCATTCTGGTTGAGGCTGATACCGCAATTGCACAAACCATAAGCGAGAGGCTAAGGAAAGGATTTCAGCAAGACAGTGCGGTTACTGCAAGTATAGGTTTTGCAACATATGAAAAAGGAATGAAGCTCAATGAGCTGATTGGTTCGGCTGATAAGGATCTGTATTCTACAAAAAATAACAAGGGGCATTGAGAAGATTAATGTTTTATATTGAGTCTGATAATATATATTATGTAAACTAAGAAATATGTTGACTTTTTCCCGCTCTTATATCATCATCGCGCTACCCTATTAAATAATCGGAGGTTCTCAGGTTAATGAGCAGTGTCGTAAAAAAACGAAAGAAAAAAATAACAAAACACAAGCATCGGAAATTAAAAAAATCAATGCGCCATAAGAACAAGTAATAGAGAAATCCCCTAAAAATAAATTAAGGGAGACTTCCCCAGGAAGCCTCCCTTAATTTTCGCTCTTCCTTTTTTTCCTAGTACCAACCCCTACCGGTCTTTTTTCCCAAGTTACCTGCCCTCACCATCGTCTTCAATAGACCGGGAGAAACCCATTTGTTTTCCTTGTTTAGTTCCTTATACAAGTATTCACTTACAAAATATGCGATATCAATACCGGTCAAATCCATCAATTCAAAGGGTCCCATTGGATAATTGAGCCCGTTTTTCACTGCCGTATCCACATCCTCGATGGATGCAATACCTTCCTCCACAATCCTTATTGCCTCGAGCATGTGAGGAATCATTATCCTATTAACGATAAAGCCCGGCGAATCCTTTTTTACTTCCACGGTTATCTTACCCAGTTTTTGGGCAAATTCAGTGGTCGTCTTGATTGTTTCGTCGCTCGTTGCATAACCCCTGATTATCTCTACCAGTTTCATTAATGGAACCGGATTAAAAAAATGCATTCCACATACCTTGTCAGGCCTCTCCGTGCTTGCTGCTATTTCTGTTATAGACATAGATGAGGTATTGGTCGCCAAGATCACCTCGGGTCTACACAGTTCATCTAGCTCCTTAAAAACGGCCTTTTTGAGATCTAGGTCCTCAATAACAGCCTCTACGATGAGGTCAGCATCCTTGAGGTCTGCCATGTCTACAGTGCCTTTTATTCGCCCTAGGACAGCATCTTTCTCCTTGCCGTCCATCTTTCCTTTTTCCACGCTCCTGGCAAGAAAACCTTGTATCTTTTTCATGCCTCCTTCCACAAAGCTCATCTCAATATCTCTCATGACAACATCGCACCCTATCTGGGCTGCGATCTGAGCAATGCCATTACCCATGGTGCCTGCTCCAACTACACCTATCTTGTTAATCGCCATAATTCCTCCTCTCTAAATACGTTGAATACAATAAATTAAAGTATTACATTAACTACATTCTATAACTATTCCAATTGTTATATGTATATCAGTCGTATTGAACAGATCAAGCACGACACTTGTTAAAACTGGTGCCCTTCTAGCACACTTAGGGGTCGATAACAAGATATTACTATTGAGAGCATCAAATAGGTTGCAATATCGGGAGGGGCATGAGGTCCTTTCTGTTGTGACTGGTGGGAGGCCGCTGTCCTTTTCACGACTTATCAGTGGGGGAAGCCGCAGCCCTGAGCCTGTCGAAGG
>JADFWK010000104.1 GCA_015223015.1 Pseudomonadota bacterium | reverse complement strand
TGGCGAAGTGGAAGATAAGCGATGTCAACTGTTTGAGCCCTAAAGGCGAGTTTTGACATCGCCTGGAGCGAGCCTTAGATTTATCAAAAAACGTTTTAGACTAAGAGAAAAGGGATTTCTTCGGCAACAGCCCGTCAGCATTCGACCCCGACGCTGCGCTACGGAAAATGGGGGATGTTCGATTTCATGAGAAGAATCTTGCGATATACCGATGAATTAGTGTAATAAGAAGATACTCTAAGTCAAAACCAACCATGGAATAAGCTCATTCGTGGTCGATTCTGTTGTCGAAAACTAACACCTCAAACATCTAAGCAGGGGCTGCCATCATGCAAAAAAGACCATTAGTTGGGATAGTCATGGGGAGCGTTTCTGACAAACCCATAATGGATGAATGCGCCAAGATCTTACAAGAAATGGAAATAAGCTTTGAGATAACCGTGTCTTCTGCTCACCGGACGCCAGAGAAAACCAGGGACTACGCCATGGGTGCCTCTGACAGGGGAATAGAGGTCATTATTGCAGGCGCCGGCTGGGCAGCCCACCTCGCCGGGGTGCTGGCCTCCTACACCACGTTACCCGTTATCGGAGTGCCTATCGATTCCTCTCCCCTTAAGGGACTGGACGCACTTCTTTCCACGGCCCAGATGCCTCCCGGTATTCCCGTGGCCACCATGGCAATTGGGAGCGGCGGTGCCCGGAATGCCGCTGTTTTTGCTGCCCAGATACTGGCCCTCAAATATGCCGACATCGCCAAGAAATTGGAAAGATACCGGGAGGGTCTGCAGTCGAGGGCAACAGGGGTTAAGACAGATTGAGCCAGGTAGTTAAAGTCGATTCACCAGAATCCTTAAGACAAGGCATACAGAAAGCAAAGAAAATCCTCTTAAAAGGAGGCATTGTAGCCCTGCCCACCGAATCCTTTTATGGCCTCGGTGCAGATGCTACCAATCCTCAGGCCCTTACAAGGATCTTTACGATAAAAAAAAGGGGTTCTGCTCTGCCCATCCTTATCTTGGTTTCTTCCTTAGGGGAACTTAGAAAATACGTGCAATCCGTTCCGCCACAAGCAAAAAGGATGGGGAAAAGATTCTGGCCCGGGGGGCTCACCATGATTTTTCGATCCTCTCCTCTGTTGCCGCCAACCCTAACAGCAGATACAGGAAAGGTGGGTATCAGGATCTCCAGTCATCCTGTGGCTCATGCCTTGTTAAAATCTCTCCCTGTTCCCATCACCGGAACAAGCGCTAATATCTCCGGAATGCCTCCTTGCACCACGGCTGATCAAGTGCTAGGATATCTCGGTGCTGACGTAGATCTCATACTGGACGGAGGATCAACACAGGGAGAATATCCCTCCACTATCCTTGATGTAACCGTGGATCCGCCTGTGATTGTCAGGGAAGGAATAATAAAGGCGGAAGAGATTATTGAGAGCGGAATCTATAGGAGGATAGGCACCCTTACTTAAAAAAGGTAAGGCACCTTTTGGGTACGTGAAAAACATAAAGATTATCATTATCACCGGTCTTTCAGGATCAGGCAAAACTACGGCGATCAATGCCCTTGAAGATGCCGGTTTCTTCTGCATAGACAATCTGCCCGTAGTGCTCCTGCCCAAATTCTTGGAATTGAGGACAGAGACTGGATCAGAAATAACGAAACTCGCTGTGGTCATGGATCTAAGGGAGAGAGAGTTTATTGAAAGATATCCCGAGATTTTTGCCGAACTCAGAGAACAAGACTACCTCCTTGAAATCCTTTTTCTTGAGGCCTCTACCGAGACTCTGTTGAGAAGATACAGCCAGACCCGAAGAAAGCACCCACTCAGTGCGGAAAAGAACCTTCTTCAAGGGATTGAAGCCGAGAGAAAGGAATTGAGAGACCTGAGGGAGATCGCAGATCTCGTTATTGATACCTCCAACTACAACGTGCACGAGTTAAAGGAGATTATCCTAAACCATGTGCTAAAGGCAGTTCCTGCAAAAAGGATGAAGATCTACCTTCTTTCCTTCGGGTTCAAATATGGCATTCCCCACGACGCAGATCTTGTTATTGATGTCAGGTGTCTGCCCAACCCTTACTTTGTACCGGAACTCAAAAACCTTGACGGCACATCACCGAGTGTCAAAGAATATATAGATCGGTGGGAGGAGACCCATGTCTTCTTGAAAAAATATTTAGACCTCCTTGCCTTTCTTATCCCCCTGTATGAAAAAGAAGGGAAATCATCTCTGACCATTGCCGTTGGATGCACCGCAGGGAGACACCGGTCTGTAAGCATTACCGAGACTGTCTTTCAAGAACTCGGGAAAACAACCGATTTTATCACCTTAACACATCGAGATATTGAGCTAGAGAGATAATGGAAAACACAACGAATCATCCCAAGGTGGAACAGCTTATAAAGAAAGGGGTAAGGATTTTCAATCCGAGCACTATTACGGTAGGAGAAGAGGTATCTGTAGATCGCATATCAGGACAAAGGGTGGTACTCCACTCAGGGTGTAAGATTTTCGGTTCGGCTACGTTGATAATGGCCGATTGCGAAATCGGATACGAGGGACCGGTAACCGTTGAAAACTGCCAGTTAGGCCCCCATGTGAAACTGAAGGGCGGGTTCTTTTCACATTCAACATTCTTGAAAAAGGTGACGTTCGGATTAGGTGCCCATGTTAGGTCTGGGTGTCTGTTTGAGGAGGAGGCCAACGGTGCCCATTGCGTAGGCCTCAAACAGACCATCCTTTTTCCGTTTGTAACACTTGGAAGCCTTATCAATTTCTGTGACTGTCTCATGGCTGGCGGCACCAGCCGAAAAAATCATAGCGAGGTCGGAAGTTCATATATTCATTTTAACTACACATCAGACCAGGATAAGGCCACCCCCTCTCTCATCGGTGATGTTCCTCGGGGAGTCATGCTCAATCAAAAACCGATCTTCCTGGGGGGTCAGGGGGGACTGGTCGGGCCACTGAGGCTCGGATATGGCACGGTTATTGCCGCTGGAACCATCTATCGCAAAGATTACCTTCAAGGAGATAGACTCTTGTTTGCCGGGTCCGCATTGAAAAAACAGCAGCCTCTCTATCCGGGGCTCTATCATGCTGCAAAAAGGATTATCACCAATAATATCAACTACATTGCCAATATCATTGCCCTGAGGATATGGTACCGTGATGTTCGATCTCTCTTTTTTGGACCTGATCCCATGGAGGCCGGCCTTTATGAAGGTGCTCTGGAAAAGATAGACATGGTAGTAGCCGAAAGAATAAAGCGGTTACAAGAGGTTGCCGACAGAATGCCTCAATCCATCGAGGTATATAGAAAGGTGATGAAAGATCGTGCCTTAGAGAGGCCACAGCAACTCAGGAGGGAATTCTTTGAGCACTGGTCCAGCATTGAGGAATTGTTGAGAGGGTACCCTGCCAAAGAGGGTAACCCGGAAAAAATGGACGATTTTTTAAACATCATTCGCAAAGGCATGGATGAAAAAGGAAAGGACTACCTTGGGGTTATCCAAGGATTAGACAACCGTGAAACAGCAATAGGTGCAAAATGGCTTCAGGGGATCGTAGATGAGATCAACAGTGAAACGTTGAGACTGATTCCTTCTTTATATGCCAAAGGGTCATCCTAAGGGGAGCATTTTATCGTTTCCATTGGACATAACCGAGAAGCCTCTAAGAGGGGCATGAGGTCTTTTCTCATTGCAAACTATTTGATGCTTTCAGTAGTAGCAATCATTGAACACTTATCTCATACTGCTCGAAGTGAAAATCTTCTTTTGCAATTATGATAATGCGCCTATTAATCTTTTTTTCTAATTCCATAACAGAATATCTCTCTTCTTCTTTCAAAACCCTTTCTATTTCAGGATTCACTAAGAGATAGACCTTGCCACCCTCATCAGAGACTGTTTCTCTCTCCAGGTCCCTGAAGATATCGTAGCAGATAGTCGTTGACGACTTGAGCCTGCCCCTCCCATCGCAGTAAAAACAAGCCTCAGTTAAAAAAAGACTGATATTCTCCCGTGTCCTTTTCCTGCTCATCTCAATCAGGCCTAATTCCGACATCTTCAGGACAGTAGTCTTTGCTCTATCCTTTTCCAATGCCTCCTTGAGGACCAGAAACACCTTCTCCCTGTCAGATTCCCTGTCCATATCTATGAAGTCAATGACAATCAGACCCCCAATGTTCCTGAATCTTATTTGATAGGCAATCTCCTTAAGCGCCTCGAGATTGGTTTTTACTATGGTTTCCTCAAGGTTTCTCTTCCCTACATAGCTTCCGGTATTAACATCTATAGTCGCTAGGGCCTCTGTTGATTCAATAACAATATATCCACCAGATTTTAGCCAGATCTTTTTGTTTAACGCCCTGCTTATCTCCATCTCAATACCATAGGCATCAAACAGAGGTTCCCTCCCCTCATAGAGTTCAACAGAGTACTTGAGGCTCGGAACAAAATTCTCTATAAATTCCATAATTGCTTGATACTCCTCCCGTGAGTCGATTACCAGTCGGTCAATCTCTTTGGTAAACAGATCCCGCACAGCCCTGAGGGTAATGGTCAATTCCTTGTGAAGAAGATTGGGGGTAGAGGAGGACTCTTTCCTTTTCTGAACGGTCTTCCACAATCTGTTCAAAAACTCCATCTCCGATTTTAATTTCTCCTTGGGTGCCCTCTCGCTTACCGTTCTCACAATGAATCCCTCGCCGGAAGGCCGTAACTCCTGAATGATTTTTCTGAGCCGGGTTCTTTCTTTCTCGCCTTCTATCTTCCGGGAAACGCCAATGTGGTCAATGGTTGGCATAAACACCAGGTGGCGCCCAGCAAGGGTTATGTAAGAGGTGATCCTGGCACCTTTTGTGCCAATGGGCTCCTTGGAGACTTGAACCATGATATCTTGCCCCTCTTGCAAGAGACCCTCTATGTTGATATCGAAATTTTTCAACTGCCTCATCCGCAGGGGGCTCTCATCTTCTGAGTTATTATCCTCATCCCCTTCTTGCAGCATAACCTGCTCCCAGTGGCGCGCGTCATTGTACACATCGGCTACGTATAAGAAGGCCGGCTTATCTATGCCTATATCTACGAAAGCTGCCTGCATTCCTGGTAAAACCCGCACCACCCTGCCAAGATAGATATTACCCATGAGCTCCTGTTCAGAGCCTCTATTGATATAGAGTTCAACAACTACACCATTCTCCACCAAGGCGACCCTCGTCTCATGTGGCCTTGCATTAATCACCAGTTCATTTGTCATCACCTGACCTCATAAAAAACACCCTTTGTTTTTAGTATCTTCATTCCCGCTACCTGGTTCTCGGGCAAAGCACATATCTCCTTGATAATCTCTGTGGGCTTCATTTCCGGGCCCCTTCCGTGTCTTACGACTAATTCCAGCTCATCAGGGGACACCAGACGTATTTCTTTCACCTGAGATCGAATGTCAACTGTTCTCTCACCTTTTCTGTTCTTCTTGACTGCTACATAGGAGTTGAGCTTCAAGAACCTATCCAGATCCTCTTTTTTGAAAGAGCCGTTTATCGTAACACGAAAATGGCTTTCTTTGATCTGAGGAGGGGGGCTCCCAATCGACACCTCTTCTGTGAACAGGACCCTGATTCCAGAGGGCAGTTCCCCATTAAGCCGTTCAGTTGAAAGAGATGGGTATTCACTGTCTTTGACATGAATATCCATTACCTCACTCAGGCTTTCTATCCCCACTGGTAAAGCTGTTGCAAAGGAAACCTTGGGCATGGGATGATACCCACCAGAATAAACCAAATCAAATCCAGCTCTCCCAAACGCCCTGATAAACAGCCGAGCGAGCTCTAAATGACTCAGGTATTGAGCCTTTTCAACTTTTGTGAAATGGAGCCGATACCTTTTGAAGACGCCCGTGGATTGTTTTGGCTGGGCAGCAACTGTCTCATCGAACCAATGAGACCCATTAAATAGAACCGGGGAAATGCCGCTATCATCACAGGCGCCGCAGCTCGAACAGCGCTCCCTGCAATCGGGTGTTTTTTCACCCTCCAGAGCCTTTTGCCATTCTTGTGCTAAGAACTCCTTACACACACCAGGCTTGATGTGGTCCCATGGCATGATTTCATCAGGATCACGGTGGCGAAGAAGATAGAAATCGGGATCAAGACCGTGGCTCTGGAAAGCCTTTCTCCAGATATCTACGTTAAGGTGCTCACTCCAGCTGTCGAAACGGGCGCCATTGTTCCAGGCCTCAACCACCACCTCTGTTAATCTCCGATCACCCCTCGAAAAAATCCCCTCCAGCCAGCTTGCCTCCGGTTTGTTCCATTTAACCTTTACTCTGCGGCCCGCAAGTCTTTCCCTTATAAGATTAATCCTTCGTTTGCTCTCCCCAAGTCCAAGCTGCGGCATCCATTGAAAAGGCGTATGGGCCTTAGGAACAAAGCAGGCAACACTGACATTGAGGACCTGCTTTTTTCTCCCCTGAGGTGCCAGTCTGGAGATTTTCTTACCGAGTTCAACTATATCCATAAGATCACTATCTTGCTCATAAGGAAGCCCTATCATAAAGTAAAGCTTGATCAAGTTCCAGCCCCCTTCATAAATCTGCCTCGCGGCTTCTAAGATCTGATCTTCCGTCAGCCCCTTATTAATAATATCTCTCAGCCTCTGACTGCCTGCTTCAGGTGCAACCGTAAAACTCGTTTTCCTGACCTTTTTTATCTCTTTCATTAATTCAGAAACAGCACTATCCATCCTTAAGGAGGAAAAACTAACTGCGACATGTCTATCAGCTATCCGCGCCATCAACTCCTTTAACAGAGGAATAATGCAGCTATAATCGCCCGAACTGAGAGAGAGAAGGGATAGATCCTCAAACCCTGTCTCATTGAGGCCGGATTCCGCTGCGCGCAAAATCTCTAAAGGATGCCGTTCTCTAACCGGTCTATAGATCATACCAGCCTGGCAGAAGCGACACCCACGGCTACAGCCCCTGGAAATCTCAATGGTGAATCGATCGTGAACCAATTCGGTAAACGGAACTATCTGTTGCGAGGGAAAGGGGTAGGAATTGAGGTCAGGAACAATAGCTTTCTCAACAGCTGTGTACCCCTTCTCCAAGGCCTTTACCGAACGGATAAGCCCCTGGGCACCGTACTGAACCTCAAAGAAAGAGGGAATGTAGATACCTCTTAGTTTTGAAAGTTCCCGCAACAATTCACCCTTGCTCTTTGTTGCATCCCGTTTCCACTCCCGCACCGTTCGGCAGATTGAAAGTGCTGCTTCCTCCCCGTCACCGACAACCATGGCGTCAAAAATCTTGGCTACAGGCTCTGGATTAAAGCATGCAGGGCCACCCGCTATAATCAGGGGATCATCAGATCCCCTTTTCTCAGACAAAAAGGGGACATGTGCAAGATCGAGCATGGATAAAATATTCGTATAGCAGAGTTCATGTTGCAAGCTAAAACCTACGATATCAAACTCAGACAGAGGCCTACCTGATTCCAGAGACGTGAGGGGAATGTTTCTGGTTCTGAGCTCGATCTCTAAATCTACCCAAGGGGCAAACACCCTTTCACCTGCAAGCCAGCTCTGAGCGTTTAGGATGCCATAGAGTATCTTGAGGCCACTGTGGGACATTCCTATTTCGTAAACATCAGGAAAGGCAAGGGCAATAGAGACCTCGACCTGACGGGGGTCTTTCTTTATAGAGTTTATTTCCCCGCCCAGATACCTGCTCGGCCGCACTATTTTAGAAAACCATGGTTGGTCAAACATATCCATTCCTTGTTACCATCTGATACCGAAATACAAGGCAATTCCTCCACATGAGAGGTCATGTAACCAAAAAATTCCACAAAGAAATGCCTTATGATAAAAATTATATGCGGGATTGGATCTTCATTCAAGGAATACTTGCAGTCGAGCCCTGATAGGTCCTCTAAAAGGATTGTCACAAAGAGGTTCTTGTAGGAGGGGGTATGAGGGGCTCACATCTTAACAGGCTGATTATTGAATATTTGCAGCGAAAAGTAAGTAATTAACAGGCTGTTGCCGAAATCCCTTTTCTCTTAGTCTAAAACGTTTCTTGACAAATCTAAGGCTCCCTCCAGGCGATGTCAAAACTCGCCTTTAGGGCTCAAACAGTTG
>JADFWK010000103.1 GCA_015223015.1 Pseudomonadota bacterium | reverse complement strand
GGGCATAACCAAAAAAAGATACCCATACCCTACAAGAAGCTTGAGAATCAATAGGTTAGGTTTCACTATGACGTGACCCTGGTTATCCTACAAGCCAGGGCGGTACGCTATTTTGCCGTACCGCTTCAATCAATTATGATAAGCCCCCTGCTATTACAAGGACCCCCCGGAGTCTGACTCTCATTTCACCGTTTTCTCTGATAACTGTTTCAGGATGTTCTCCAGTTGCTCCAATTCTCTTCCGTATCCTGCCAAATCCCCTTCACGTAAATGATCTTTAGCTTTGTGATAATGCTTCAGGGCCAGGGCTCCGAGATCAGGGGTTTCTCCTGTTTCGGGCACAAGAGGGGATACCTCTTCTCGATAGGCTGTCTCTCTCTGTAAGACACGGTTCAATGCCTTTTCAAAATCCTCTTCCATGGTTACGCGATTCCCCAAGGCCACAATCACCCTTTTCAGTTCGGGCAGGGCGGCCGTCCTTACGTTTCTCAGCCTGGAAGGTCCCTCGGTTTGCCCCGTCTTGGGTTTACCAAAAGGGCCTCCTGATGGGGGCGGAGCCGCCGGAGCAGATCTCTGTCCCTCCTGTCTCGCTTCCAGGTAGATAGGCTCCACATAGATAAATGAGTTACTCACCGGAATGGCCAGGAGATTGCCCCTGATGACCCTCGAACCCCTCTGGCCCCACAGGCTCAATTCACGGGAGATATCTGTCTGCTGATCCACCCTGGCTTCAATCTGCATCGGCCCATACACCAATTTTTCCTTGGGCAGTTTATAGACAAGCAGGTTGCCGTAGTGAGGGAAATCGCTCCTGGCCGCCAGCCAGGCGATCATGTTATCCTTCTTGGAGGGGGTAAAAGGCAGCATCAGGAGAAACTCCTCCTTATCCTCTTCCGGCAGTTTTATGATGATATAATAAGGCTTCATCCTCTGCCGGTTGTCACCGTACATCTCATCAGGAGGTTCCCAGAGGTCTTCCTGGTTGTAAAATACCTGCACATCCTGCATGTGATAGATGGTGTATGTATTCACCTGGATCTCAAAAAGGTCATAGGGGTACCGGATGTGCTTTTTCAGATCAGCGGGCATCTCATCAAATGGCCTGAAGAGATCCGGAAATATCTTCGCGTAAGTCTTAAGTATGGGGTCTTTCTCGTCAATCATGTAGTATGAGACATCACCGTTATAGGCATCGATGATCACCTTAACCGAATTCCTGATATAGTTGAGCCTCCTGTTCCCAAAGCGGCTCTTGGATCGAAAGGAGTAAGGATACATGTTTGAGATGGTATAGGCATCCTGTATCCAGAAAAGCCTCCCTCCCGAGACCACCATATAAGGATCAGAGTCATACGCCAGGAACGGGGCGATCGTGCTTACCCGCCTGTCGATCCGGCGGTTGTACATGATCCTGCTCTCGGGGCCCAGATAGGTGGTGAACAGTATCTGGGGATCCAGGAATTCAATGGCAAAGAGGAGCCTCCTCAAAAAAGATTTGATTAAAACACCGCCCTTTCCCTGATAATTGGTATAGACGTTCTTGTCGCCTTTTGGAAAATCGAATTCCTTGGCATTGGTCCTTACGAGGATATGCTCATCCGTCTTTTCACCGTAATAGATCTCCGGGCGGTCTATCTTCAGATCTATATCCATCGAAGGGGGGAGGTCCTTTATCATGAGGCTCGGAAGACCTTCGCCGGTGACTTCATTTACGGGGCTCATGACCAATCCATAGCCGTGGGTGTAGATCAGGTGCCTGTTGACCCAGGTCTTTGCCTGGGGTGGAAGCTGGTTTACCACCAGTTCCCGTGCGGCCAGCATGACCTGACGATATCGGTTGTTTATCAGATAACGGTCCACGTCCACGTTATGGAAATCGTAATAGAGCCGTATGGATTGGAGCTGCCTGTAGGTCTGGAGCAGGGGGCGTTCGTCCCATACCCTGATGTTCTGGATGGTTATGTCGTGATCCTTGATCTCTTCCGGGCTCAGCCTGTCGTTGGCCTCAAAATCCACCTCCTTAATCTTGTTAAGGTTATAGGCCTTACGGGTAAAATCGATATTATAGGCTATGAAAGGGGATTCCTTGGCCAGTTCATTGGGTCTGACCACAAACTGCTGTACCAGGATCGGAAGACCGTTGGCCAGGATCAGGATGGCGCCGAACCACGCCGCTCCACTTAGGATGAGTTGTTTTTTCTTGAAGTTGAATGCACTGTATATGAGAAACAGACCCCAGATGAAGGATAGCACCATTAAAACCCTGAAGGCTGGAATCTTGACGTGAATGTCCGTGTAGCTCGCGCCAAAGGCGGGTCCCTGAGTGGAATAGAGAAGACCGTAGACCTTTAGATGATAGCCCCACCCGATAAGGAGGACGATGATCCCACAGAGCACGAGAAGGTGCCTGCCGACTCTTTTCGGAATGTTGATCTTGGGCATAGAGGTCGGCCTGTCCTCCCCCAGAAGGACTTCACCGATTGACTGAAGTCCGGTGTCTTTTAGGTACCATATGAGGGTTGCCAGTCCGGCAAAGAGAAGCAGGACAAGCAACTCTTCCCGGACAAACGAGTAAAAGGGAAGTGAGAACACGTAGAAACCGATGTCCTTGTTAAAGACGGGGTCAACACTGCCGAATGGTTGCCGGTTCAGATAACTCAGCACCATATCCCACTGTGCGGAACCTCTTGATGCAATAACAAGACTAACGATCAGGACAGCGGCCAGGATGACGACCTTCGTAGTCCGGCCGGAGACGGGCATCTCATCTACAGACGCCGTCTTCAGCTCGCTCACAGGGCGAAAACGCTGGGCAGCGTAAAGGTTGACGAAGAGGATGATGATCATAAGAAGCCAGATCACCGTGGCAAGCCCGAATCTGCCTATTACCATGGTCCAGAACACGGACGCGAAGCTCAGATTCCGGAACCATAGCCAGTCAGGGTATAATGAGATAACCGCCCACAGCAGGATCAATACCAGAATCCCTAAAAAGATCATTAATCTCTTACTATTCATACTCTTAGGCTCCGAAAAAACAACATTGCCATCAATAAATGCTTTTCCATGCGGTTTCCTCCGGGCAACGATAATAAGGCCTAGCCCTATTTATTGCAAGGATTATTGACCCTCCCTACTTCGCTTGGCTGAAGGGCGGGCCTGATCTCGCGGGCAGGTCAAGGAGGTATTAAGGCATCTTGGTTTGTGGGACATCCGAAGTCAAAGACTCTATTCAAAAGATTGAGTCTTTCATTGCCTATTCAGACTAACGCAGAAATCGAAATTACGCTTGACAAAATATAGCACAAGGGTAGTATTCAAGTTTTACGGCGCGTGTTGGCGCGCATGGGCGATGGCATCGCCATTTGAGCTCTTCGATCTGATTGCTTCGAAGAGGATACAGTAAAAAAATATCATAGAAATTGGATAGCGGACCAGTGGAAAAAGAGGTCCTCTTTTTTTCAATAGATTCCCCATGGAGGAATAGCGTGTGACAGGAAAAGCATCTAACGAGTCACAATCCAGTAAACACATTGTTATCGCATTGGGTGGGAATGCAATACTGAAATCTCATCAAAGGGGAATTGCAGAAGAACAACTGGAAAACATCCGTATCACATGTGAGCAAATACTGGATATGATAGCGAACGGACATAATATCATCATCACGCACGGTAATGGCCCACAGGTCGGCAATCTTCTCATACAGCAGGAAGGGGCCCATTCCAAGGTCCCGGCGATGCCCATGGATATTTGTGGGGCCATGAGTCAGGGGCAAATCGGATACATGCTGGAACAGGTTCTACACAATCTCCTGCAAGCCAAAGGAATCAATCGGGATGTCTTGACGGTAGTCACCCAGGTTATGGTGAATAGTGACGATCCCGCCTTTAGGAATCCTACAAAGCCTGTAGGTCCATTCTACGACGCTGAAACCAAAGAACGCTACGAGAGGGAGAAAAACTACATAATAAAGGATGTGAAACCAGGGAATCATCGTCCCTTCCGAAGGGTGGTCCCATCTCCAAACCCTTTAAGAATCCTGGAGGCTAAAGCCCTTAAGCGTTTGGTCGATGCCGGCATCATTATCATCGCTTCGGGTGGTGGAGGGATCCCGGTAGCAATGGATTCCAAGGGAAACTATCACGGGGTGGAGGCAGTCATTGATAAAGACTTGGCAGGGGAGAAGCTGGCTGAGGCTGTAATTGCTGACCTGCTCCTTATCCTTACGGATGTGGAGAAGGTTTTTCTTAACTTCGGTACACCCAAGCAAAGGGCCTTAGATCTGGTCCGACTGGAAAAGGCAAAAGCTTACCAGAGGGAAGGGCACTTTTCTCCCGGGAGCATGGGGCCCAAAGTTGAGGCCTGCCTACGGTTTTTGGAGTTTGGCGGGGAAAGGGCAATTATAACGTCCTTGGACAAAGCATCCTCTGCTCTTGAGGGCAAAACAGGTACCCATTTTATTCCTTAGGGCAATTAGAAGGAGGGATGTAGATGTTTCATCTACTTGAGTCCCAGCAGTTCACCAAAAAGAAACTCAGAGAGCTTTTCGATCTCACCAGCCGTATGGAGAGCATCTTGGCACGAGGGGGCGAAGAATGTTTAAAGGATAAGATTTTAGCCAGCCTTTACTTCACTCCCAGTTTGAGAACACGTTTTTCCTTCGAGGCAGCCATGCTCCGGCTCGGTGGGAGCATCCTCTCTACAGAAGCAGCCGACATCTTTTCCTCAGAGCTTAGAGGCCGGTTTGAAGACACCATCCGGGTGGTATCTGAAATGTCCGATGTCATAGTGCTGCGACACTATGAAAGTGGTTTTGCCAAAAGAGCAGCTGCAGTTTCTTACGTGCCGATAATCAACGCCGGAGATGGACCAGCCCAGCATCCAAC
This sequence comes from Pseudomonadota bacterium, assembly GCA_015223015.1. GTDB lineage: Bacteria > Desulfobacterota > DSM-4660 > Desulfatiglandales > B25-G16 > JADFWK01. Next base: position 5,628 of record JADFWK010000103.1, on the reverse strand, counting down.
CCAGGCTCTCGTTGATCTTTATACCATCGACCGTCATGTAGGAGGGGTGGATGGGTGTTCCATCGCTATGGTTGGGGATCTGAGTGGCCGCACTGTCCGTTCTCTATGCTATTTCCTGGCCAAGTTCCATGGAGTTACTATATCCTTTATATCTCCTGATTTAACAGAGGTCAAAGACGACATAAAGGAGTATCTCCAGCGACATAAGGTTCGCTTCACTGAGATTACGAATCCGAAAGGCGGATTAGAAGAACTGGTCAAAGAGGTTGATGTAGTGCACATAACTCAACTCTCCAAGGAATATTTTACGGGTGGCCACAAAGACTACAAGAAGACTATCAGCAACTATGCATTGAGTGCAAAGGCATTAAGTGCCATGAAGAAATCTGCCGTTATTATGCACCCACTTCCCCGTGCCGAAGAATTGCCTGACGAATCGGACAGTGACCCCAGGGCAATCTATTTTCGTCAAAACCATTATGGGCTCTGTCTTCGCATGGCAATCCTCAGCACTGTCCTGGATTGTTATCCAAGCTCTCTTTGAACATGATTATGTTGGCATAGCCTGCTTTCGGGTGATACCAGGGCCACGTCACAGTGAAACCTGACCTATTGATTTTTGTGCTTCTTCCCAGAGGGCTTCCTGTTGCTGAGTCAGCCCTTCCATTGTGCCCTCTTCTTGCAAAACATTATGAAGGATCTATGAAAAAGCCTGGTCCATGGCACTCGTATAGCCTGGCAGAGTAGCATAGCATACTCTGTTTTGACTGGAAGAAAGGAAGGCTGTTATGAAACCGTTATCTTACATCACAGAAACATTCACTGAGTCCGTAATCCGTGAAATGACACGGGTCTGTAACGCCAAAGGGGGTATTAATTTGGCACAGGGATTTCCTGACTTCGAGGCTCCTGAGGAGGTCAAACAAGCTGCCATTAAAGCCATTGCAAATGGCCTTAACCAATATCCCGTCACATATGGCGATCCTGAGTTGAGAGAAGCGATTGCTGCAAAAGCATGGCACTACAACCATACTCAATATGATCCCCAAACGGAGATCACCGTTACCTGTGGGGCCACGGAAGCCATGATCGCAACCCTCAAGGCCGTAGTGAACCCGGATGATGAGATCATCATCTTTGAGCCATTCTACGAAAACTATGGGCCTGATGCTATCCTTTCGGGGGCCCTGCCTAGATATGTTTCCCTCAAACCGCCTGAATGGGCCTACGACTCTAAAGAATTGTCTGGGGCATTCAATGGAAACACAAAAGCAGTAATCATCAATACGCCCAACAATCCGACAGGCAAGGTCTTTTCCAGAGAGGAGCTCCAGGAAATTGCTGCTCTGTGCATAAAGTGGGATTGCATAGCAATCACAGATGAGGTCTACGAACATATACTCTACGATGGCGAGCGGCACATTTCCATCGCCTCCCTTGAAGGAATGGCGGAACGTACTGTTACCATTAACTCCATCTCCAAGACATATTCCGTCACGGGCTGGAGGGTGGGGTGGGCCCTCTCCAGTGCTGAGATTACAAGCCGCATCCGTAAAGTCCACGATTTCCTGACGGTAGGGGCACCCACCCCCTTCCAGAAAGCGGCGGCCTTTGCCCTCAACATGCCAGATGACTACTACATAAGGCTTCAGACTTTCTATGAATCGGCACGAGATCTGTTATTTGAAACCCTATCTGAGATGGGTTTTGAAGTGACGCTTCCCAAGGGCGCTTATTACATGATAACAAAGACGGATGAGCTAATGGAGAGGCTCGGTGCCAACGACGATTATTCTTTTGGCCTGAAGTTTATCGAACTCACTGGCATTGCTACAGTTCCTGGATCGGCGTTCTATAACACCTCTGATATGGGCACAAATCAGGTCCGGTTCTGTTTTGCAAAACGTGAAAAAACCCTTCTGGATGTCCGCGCTCGGCTCAAACGCCTAGTGGAGTGAAACTCCCGACCAAAGGCCTAGGCTATCTCACAAAAAAACTCTTATACCCCAAGCGAATTTCCTTAATTAGAATATTTTTCCTATACTTCGGGCACCAGACCAGATAATATCTGGTTTTGTGAACCGCATGGCTTGTTCTTGTCAGGCCCATGCATTTCAAGGGTTTTGGATGTAGAAAACGTGGATTTTATGCTTGTTTGGGGTTTCGAGCTTGGAATATAGTATTAATCATTCAAACTGTGTCCACCTAAGGTTTTATTAGAGAATGAACTTCTATCATGGACCAAAAGAGGAATGTGGTGTCTTTGGTGTTTTCGGGCACAGGGATGCCGCAAAGCTGACCTATTTCGGCCTTTATGCCTTACAGCACAGGGGACAGGAGAGTGCTGGTATTGTTAGCTCCACCGGAAAATCGACGTATGAACACAAGGGCATGGGCCTGGTACCAGAGGTATTCAATGAATCCATCTTGACCGAGCTCTGTGGCGATTTAGCCGTTGGCCATGTAAGATACTCAACCACAGGCTCTTCTATCGCCAAGAATGCGCAACCCTTTGTTGTTTCCCATGCGGGCAACACCCTTGCCATTGCCCACAATGGAAATCTCACCAACGCCAGAGAGATGAGAGGCGATCTTGAGCAAAAAGGTTCCATTTTTCAAACCACCATGGACAGCGAGATTATCGTTCACCTCTTGGCCCGGAATATCCAAAGGGGCGTGGAAGAGGCAATGGTTGAGGTTGTTTCACAGATGCAAGGGGCTTATTCTTGTGTCCTTATGACTAAAGACAAGCTCATTGCCTTGCGAGACCCTAACGGATTCCGGCCCCTCTGCCTGGGACTGCTTGATGGAGGGTATATTGTAGCCTCTGAGACGTGCGCCCTTGATCTGATAGAGGCTCAGTATGTCAGAGATATCGATCCAGGCGAGATACTGATCATTGGTGAAGATGAGCTAAAATCAATCAAGCCTTTTCCAAAACATAAGAAAACCTTCTGTATCTTTGAATACATCTATTTTGCCAGGCCTGACAGCAATATTTTTGGCCAGAACGTGTATGCCGTGCGAAAGAGGCTTGGAAGGAACCTGGCACAGGAATACCCGATTGATGCCGATTTTGCCATGCCCTTTCCCGACTCCGGCAACTACGCAGCCATCGGTTTCTGTCAAGAATCCGGCATACCTTTAGAAATGGGGGTTATCAGAAACCACTATGTTGGAAGGACTTTTATTGAGCCTGTGCAATCCATGCGGGATTTCGGGGTGAAGGTCAAGCTGAATCCGGTTAAGGAGATCCTGAATCAGAAACGGGTCGTGATTGTAGAAGATAGCATCATAAGGGCTACTACCAGCAAGATGAGGATTAAAACCTTGCGGGAAGCAGGGGCATGGGAGATTCATATGATGGTGAGTTGTCCTCCCCACAGGTACCCCTGTTTCTATGGTATTGATTTTTCAACCAAGGGGGAGCTGATCGCCTCGGAGCACTCTGTAGAAGAGATTAAAAACTTCATTGGCCTGGATAGCCTATGCTACTTGAGCCTTCCCGGGATGATCCAAGCCACTGGCCAACCAGAAGACAGCTTCTGTCTGGCCTGTTTTAATGGAAAGTATCCTATCCAACCCAAAGAAGGCATCTCAAAGCTCTGCCTCGAGACTTAAAACCATAGTTGCTGCATATTCACCTTGAGCAAGCTGAGCTCAGCCATAAGCATCGATTATGGTAAACAAGGCCTGGCCGTTTGTCTTCCCCAGCAGCTTTTCTAACAGAGCCTTCCGGTAAAGTGCCCGGAAGAGACCGCTTCAAGTCTCCACACATATAGCAACACTATCGGTTTCCGGAAAGGCATGATCAACCAAAAGTAATTGATTTCTTACAGTATCTTGCTATAGTTATTACACAGCAGCCACAACCCTGGACTTAAGGTGCCTATTGTGGCAAGATGTGAACGTCTAGCTGGCATGAAAAAGACCGAGGAAGTTGGACTCCTTTGTAAAATCAGCAAGGCCCTTAACGAGAGCCTTGACCTTAGGAAGCCCCTCTATGGGGCCTATTGCCCTGACGAATCACCCCTGATGAGGGCTGGGACGACAGAACGGACATGAGTAGCAGTTTACCATTGAAAAATCCTTACTTAGCTGGGAGGAGCATATGCTTTGTAGAACAAAAAAAGATGTCATGAAAGTGGTTAACGAAAGAAACGTCAGCTTTATTCAGTTCTGGTTTACGGATGTTTTAGGCATCTTGAAAAGTTTTGCTGTTACTCCCTCTGAGCTGGAGGAAGGATTAGAAGAGGGGATGGGGTTTGATGGCTCTTCTATCGAAGGGTTTGCCAGGATTGAAGAGAGCGATATGATAGCCATGCCCGATCCAGCTACCTTCCAGTTCCTCCCCTGGCGGCCCCAGGATAGGCCAGTAGCCAGAATGTTTTGTGACATCCTTAGGCCAGACGGAAGCAATTATGAAGGAGACTCTCGATATGTCTTGAAGAGAATGACAAAAAAATTAGCCGAAAGAGGATATAAGGCTTACATGGGGCCAGAACTGGAGTTCTTCTGTTTCGAAAGCCAGGATGCACCTAAGCCTCTTGACAAAGGCGGATATTTTGACATCAGACCCCTAGACATGGGCAGTGACTTGAGAAGAGAAATGATCTTTGCTCTCCAAGATATGGGTATCCGGGTAGAGTACAGTCACCATGAGGTTGCCCCCAGCCAGCACGAGATTGACCTCAGATATGATGAGGCTTTATCCATGGCTGACAATACCATGACCTATAGGATAACCGTAAAGGAGGTTGCCCGTACCAACGGGCGCTACGCTACATTCATGCCCAAGCCCGTTTTCGGCCAAAACGGGAGTGGCATGCATGTCCATCAATCTCTTTTTAAGGATGATGTAAATGCCTTCCACGACCCCCGGGACAAACATAACCTTTCACCGATAGCAAAATCTTATATCGCCGGTATCATGAAACATGCGAGGGAGATTGCCGCAGTAACCAACCAGTGGGTAAACTCGTACAAAAGGCTGGTCCCCGGCTATGAGGCACCGGTGTATATCTCCTGGGCAAGGCGCAACCGCTCCACCATGATTAGAGTACCCATGTATAAACCGGGTAAGGAGCTGGCCACCAGAATCGAGTTCAGATCACCTGATCCGGCCTGCAATCCGTATCTGGCATTTGCAGTTATGCTGGCAGCTGGGTTAAAAGGCATCGATGAGGACTACTTACTTCCCGATCCCATTGAGGAGGATATCTATGAGATGGACGAGGTGGCGCGGGAAAAGGCTGGGATTGAGTCCTTGCCAGGAAGTCTATTTGAAGCGCTTCAGGAGGTGGAAAAAAGCGAGCTGGTGCGTGAGACGCTGGGCGAGCATATCTTCAATAAGTTCGTAGCCAACAAGAAAATCGAATGGGATCGGTATCGGGTGCACGTAAGCCAGTACGAGATTGAAAAATATTTGCCAATTCTCTAAAACAAAACGGTTATGAAACCTGAGGAGGAAAGATCAACCTTCCCGGTTCCACCCTCTAAGCCTCCACCAATCTGGCGACGCTCACTACCTTCTCCGGTGCACCGAGATCTATCAGCTTTACCCCTTGGGTATGGCGTCCGATAACCGAGATATCAGCCACTCTGATTCTAATGATCTTCCCCTCCCCT
>JADFWK010000102.1 GCA_015223015.1 Pseudomonadota bacterium | reverse complement strand
TCTGCCTCCTTGTGCACAAACGACTCATTTCTCATCCGGTAGGCAATAATATCTGCAACGGTAGCTATGTTAAGGCCATGCTTCTTTGCAAATCGATCAAGATCATGTCTTCTGGCCATGGTACCGTCGTCGTTCATTATCTCACAGATAACTCCGGCTGGCTTGAGACCTGCAAGCCTGGCCAGATCCACAGAACCCTCAGTCTGCCCTGCCCTGAAAAGCACCCCCCCTCTCCTCGCCCTTAGGGGAAACACATGTCCCGGCTGAATCAGATCCTCCGGTGATGCATCATCAGCTACTGCGGTAAGAATGGTATGGGCCCTATCAGCAGCAGAGATACCGGTACTCACCCCCTCCTTTGCCTCTATGGATACGGTAAAGGCAGTCTGAAACCGAGACCGATTATCCTGAACCATCAGAGGGAGTTTGAGGTTTTCAACCCTTTCAGGATCGAGGGATAGACAAATCAGGCCTCTTCCATACTTGGCCATAAAGTTAATCGCCTCGGGGGTTATCTTTTCCGCAGCCATTGTCAAGTCACCCTCATTTTCCCGAGCCTCATCATCTACAAGGATAATCATCTTGCCCTGTCTGAGATCTTCAAGTGCCTCCGCAATGCTACAAATCCCCATTACCGCCTCCAAAACCATACCTGAGTAACATATCTCTATCAATCCTAGAAGGTGTTTGTCCCGGCACGGTTGGTCTGTCACGAGAAAGAAATTTTTCAATGTACTTTGAAATCATGTCTACTTCTATGTTTACCCTGTCTCCTTGCCGTTTATTTGACATGGTAGTTACCCGTGCAGTCTCGGGTATTATAGTTATCTCGAAAGATTTCCCCTCACATTTGTTGATGGTCAAACTTATCCCATCTACAGCAATGGAGCCCTTCTCTATCAGATACCTGCTGAGGTTTTGATCTACACCAATTCGAATAATCCACGATTCTTGGTACCTTTCGAGCCTTTCAATTATCCCCGTACCATCAACATGACCACTTACCAAGTGTCCTCCTAACCGGTCTGACAACCTCAGTGCCCTCTCAAGGTTTACCGCCGTACCCTGCCTGAAGGTGCCAAGGGTGCTCCTCGCAAGGGTTTCGGCTGAGATATCCAGGGTAAGCAAATTTCCTTTCACCGAAGTAATGGTTAAGCATACACCATCAACTGCAAGGCTATCTCCTGGATGGCAATCAGAAAAAAAACCCGGCGTTCGTATCGTACAGGTAGCTTCCTGCCCTGTCTTTCGGATGTCTCTTACTTCTCCGGTACCTTCAATAATCCCGGTAAACATTAAAAGTGCCTAAAATTAGAAGTGAGCTAAAGTGACTAAAGTTCGGTCCCTAATTCACAATTCCCCAATTCGTCAATCGACAATTCCTCGATCTAAGCGTCTAAAGTAAACCCAACAAACCCAATAAACGCAATGAACCCAACAAACCCAACTACCTTTGAGGATAGGCCTCGATCATAACATCATCCCCAAATCTCTTGACCGTCGTAATCGTCAAGCTCAAACAATTTTTTATTATATCACATCCAGGCCCCCTCGTAAATGGAACACCATCATCGCCGCCTAAGATTTTTGGTGCAAAAAATAGATAAAACTTATCTACAAGCCCCTCCCGTACAAAGGTATCAAAAAGTGTTGCGCCACCTTCCACGAGAACGGAGCTTATTGACATTTTTGCGAGTTTACCAAGCAAACCGGCGAGATCGATGCGTCCTCCCTTCATCCGGCAGGTGATAACCCTGGCACCGAGCTCCTCTATTCTATTTTTTTTTTCGGTACTTACCTTACTGCCAGCGGCTATAATGGTCAAGGCCGATGTCCCTGAATTAAAGACCTTGCTACCGAGAGGAATTCTTAGATGAGTATCTACTACCACCCTAACTGGATTTGGGGTGGGAGTCTTAAGCAAATAAGGGGTCAGGAGAGGATTGTCAACGATAACAGTTTCCACACCAACCATAATAGCATCCACCCTTTTCCGTAGGGTGTGAACGAATTTTCTTGACCTTTCATTGCTAATCCACTTTGAGTTACCTGTTCGTGTGGCCATCCATCCATCAAGGGTGAGAGCCCCCTTTAAGATAACAAAGGGCCTCCCCGCCGTAACATAGGTTAGGTAAGCCTCGTTTAGACGAGTGCACTCTTGTGCCAGAATATCGCCTTTGACCGCTATGCCCTGAGAGCGAAGAAACGCGCACCCCCCGCCAGCTACCTGTGGATTGGGATCGGCGATACCAACAACAACTCGTCTGATGCCACTCTCCACTATTGCCTTGGTGCATGGAGGCGTTCTCCCATAGTGGTTGCAAGGCTCCAGGTTGACGTATAGGGTGGAGTCCTTTGCCGCCTCACCTGCCTGAGACAGTGCCTGTATTTCGGCATGTGGAGCCCCTGCTTTTTTATGATATCCGGAGCCGATAATTTGGCCGTTCTTCACGATAAGAGCCCCTACAGCAGGATTTGGAGAGGTCATTCCCAGCCCTTTTCGCGCGAGCCGAAGCACCTGTTTCATATATATTTCATCGATATCCATTGTTCCGTTGTACCCTGGTAATGCATCACATATTCTAACAAAATCTCTTTTCCACTGCTAATATGTGAGCAAGAGGGCTTTTTTTATGCCTTTTTTCAAACACAAAGTAAATGCAGTGGGACTGGCTCGATCCTTGGAGTTAGGAGCGGGAAAAAGGTGATCTTCTGAAAATGTATGGTAAACGCTCAGGATATATCTATGTGCAAAGCATTTTGTGGCCTTTAAAGGGGATTAACCCTGCTCTTTATCTTCTCCCTGTCTCTCATCGAGCAAATCTTTCAATTCCACCATGAACTCATTGATATCCTTGAATTGTCGATAAACTGACGCAAACCTTACATAGGCAACATCATCCCATTCTTTCAGTTGTTCAATGACTTTTTCACCTATGTCAGCACTCCTTATCTCCCTCTGGCCGCTCTCCTGAAATTGCTGACTGAGGGAATCAATAAAATCATCAATGGTGTGAACACTTATTTGCCTCTTCTGACAGGCCTTCTGAATACCAGAGCGTATTTTTTCAGGATCAAAGGGCTCTCGCCTGCCATCCTTTTTTACGACCATAGGCAAAACCGTCTCAACCTTTTCATAGGTGGTAAAGCGCTTTTGACAGTTGAGGCACTCCCTCCTTCTCCGAATCATCCTGTTATCCTTACTGAGCCTAGAGTCAATGACCTTATTACTTATTTCTCCACAAAACGGACACTTCATAGAGTTAACCTCACTACTTCAATGTTTGCCTCAGCCAGCATCTCATCGGCCAAAGGATCTGGATACCCATCCAGGTAAAAGACCTTTTCTATCCCTGCATTAATCAGCATCTTGGAGCAAATGATACAGGGTAAATTTGTGGAATAGAGGGTTGTTCCCTTGGTTATTACCCCATAATAGGCTGCCGAAATAATCACATTTTGTTCGGCATGAAGACCGCGACAGAGTTCATGCCTTTCACCAGATTTTATACCCAGCTTCTCCCTCAGGCAGCCAGTTTCCTCACAGTGTCTAACACCAGTTGGTGCGCCATTATACCCTGTAGCAATAACCCTCTTATCTTTTACCAGCACCGCACCAACCTTCCTTCTCAGGCACGTCGACCTGGTAGCTACCAGTTGCGCAATAGACATAAAATATTCTGGCCATGAAGGTCGTGGCAACGAATCACCCGAAATTGCTAAAGGTTATTGAGTTTATCAGTGTAACGTCAAAGTCCAGGGCATGGGTGTCTTTTTTTGGTTATCCCCCTGGCCCAGACCTGGCATGCAAAGGATCGGTACAAAGAGCTTACTCACGAAACACTGTAACGACCACACTGTATTCCAGAAGTGTCGCGCCAGGGCAGGCCTATGACATGCCCCCTTACTGAGCGGGCCCACTAGTCTAAACTATGTGAGGACATAACCCTACACAACACTTCGGTTGAGATGTCATTCTGAGTGATCCCGCCAGGCGGGGGAGCGAAGAATCTACGATTTGCCGGCAGATGCTAGAATTAGAATCTAGATTCTTCGTCGCTTTGCTCCTCAGAATGACAAACTGTCGTTGTAGGCATAATCCAAAAAAAAGATACCCATACCCTGCAAGAAGCTTGAAAATCAACAGGTTAGGTTTCACTATGACGTGGCCGTGTTCAGTTTATTGAGTTTGTTCTGTTTCTTGTGTTAAAGACTATAAGTTCAACAAAAACTAATAGATGGGGAATTGATGGCACAGAGAGTGTACCATGGATCGAATATCCTGCAACAGGTTCATGTCATAGGGCCTTTCCAATACCTTCGTAATCCATTGGGCGACGGTTTTTACTTCCGTGTCCTTCAATCCCCTGGTTGTTAAGGCTGCTGTGCCCAGTCTAATTCCGCTAGTTACCTTTGGTCCTCTCTTGTCAAAAGGAACACTGTTTTTGTTTACAACAATACCCGCTTTTCCGAGGGCATCCTCTGCATCCGCCCCGGTTAGATCTGTTCTCGAGAGATTGAGCAGAACAATGTGGTTATCGCTTCCTCCGGTAACCAATTCCAAACCCTGAGCCACTAACTCCTCTCCCAAGGCCTTGGCATTAATGACAACTTGTCTCTGGTAATCAGCAAACTCCGGGGACATTGCCTCTTGAAACGCTACAGCTTTGGCAGCAATGGTATGCATCATAGGACCACCCTGAATACCCGGAAAGATCTGGCTGTCTATCTGTTTCGCATACCTTGTTTTGGCCAATATAAAACCTCCTCTTGGACCCCGGAGGGTTTTGTGGGTAGTAGAGGTAACGAAATCAGCAAAGGGAATTGGCGAAGGATGCAGGCCCGCTGCAATCAAACCAGCGATATGGGCCATATCCGCCATCAAGTAGGCACCGACGTCATCAGCAATCTGACTGAAAACCTCAAAATCAATCACCCTCGGGTAAGAGCTGGCACCTGCAATTATCAATTTTGGCCGAAAAGACCTGGCCAGGGATTTGATCTGATCAAAATCTATTCTGTGGGTCTGGGGATCAACACCATAGAAGACCGCCCGATACAACCTACCTGAAAAACTGGCTGGGCTTCCGTGGGTGAGATGACCTCCATGCGCCAAATCCATCCCCAGTATTGTCTCCCCCGGTTTCAAAAAGGAGAAGTACACTGCCATATTGGCTTGAGAGCCAGAGTGGGGCTGCACATTGGCAAATTCTGCCTTGAAAAGCTTCTTTACCCTCTCTATTGCCAGATTTTCTACCGTGTCAACATTTTCACATCCCCCATAATACCTCTTTCCTGGATAGCCTTCAGCATATTTGTTGGTCATTATGCTTGCTTGAGCCTCGATGACTGCTTTGCTCGTGTAATTCTCAGAGGCAATCATCACCAGATTATCCCTCTGTCTCTCAGTTTCCGCATCAATGGCTCTGGCAATTTGAGGATCAACCAATTTTAGACTCATTGAGGTCCGTCTCCACCCGATTGGGCTTTCTCAATTTGCTCAAGCCGCCTTTGATGACGGCCCCCCTCAAATTGGGTATGCAAGAAAAGGTCGACCATTTCTAGAGCAAGGCCGGTACCGAGAACCCTTCCTCCGAGGACAAGTATGTTGGCATCATTATGCTGCCTGCTAACCTTCACCGCATAGAGATTGCTGCAGAGAGCAGCCCTGACACGTGGGTACCGGTTGGCAACTATTGACATTCCAATCCCTGAGCCACAGACTAATATCCCCCAGTGAAATCTCTTTTCAGAAATGTTCTTGGCTACCTGATGGGCGATAATCGGGTAGTCAACCGGTTCATTGCTGAAAGTCCCCATATCTGTCACAGGGTATTCACCCTTTTCAGTCAGAGATCTCTTTATCTCTTCTTTCAAATCAAATCC
>JADFWK010000013.1 GCA_015223015.1 Pseudomonadota bacterium | reverse complement strand
TCTCGCTACCATTCTCGTTCTTGTGGAACCTGGGAGCAGGGAGAATGGCTGCAGAACCCCGAAATTGACGCAATGATTGATGATTCAATTACTACCGTTGATCAAAAAGAGCGATTCGAAAAATATTATGTTGTTCAGGAGAAGATTGTAGAACTTTCCCCGAGCATATTTGTATTGGACCAACCTGAAAAGTCTGCCTATCGAACAGATTATGTTTATTGGCCAACAGCAGATGCTTCAGCCAAAGGAGAACAAGTGAACCAGGTCATGGGGTATTGTTACTATTTCAGAGATTTCAAGGTATTTCCTGAAAAAGCCCAGCAACCCTATACGCCGTTCAAACCATAACTGAAAGCAAACGGCTAATCTATGATAGTATAGAAGAGGAGGGGGAAGAGTAAAACTATTTACTCTTCCCTTGTCTACAAGAAAAGGAGGAAATTTTATGGATCGTATTTTTGGAGATACTCGTATCTTAACAGTAAATTTGTGGAATCAAGAGGCTAAGGTAGAAAGTTATCCGATGTTAACCGAGTTTTTTTTGGGGGGAAGAGGTGTCAATCAAAGCATTCTCCTAGAGAAAGGAGTGAACAGGGATGAGCGGGGCATTCCGAACAGAATTGTTTTTGGTGCAGGAAGTCTCGCGGGATCATCAGTTCCCGGGGCAAACCGGTTAAACATAGATTCAGGTAATGCGTACAATGCGGGGATAGGGTCCGGAAGCGTTGGTGGTAAAGCAGCCGTGTGGCTTCGGTTTTGTGGCTATGATCATCTGGCCCTGGAAGGAAGACTCAAAACACCCAAATATTTATTAATCCAGGAGGATGACGTATCATTTATTGACGCCTCTGACCTATGGGGGAAAACTATCAGCCAGACTGATGAGATCTTAAGATCTAAACACAATAAAAATGTATCTATTATCTGCATCGGACCAGCTGGAGAAAATCTCGTGAGGATGGCGGCAATTCACTCGGATAAGTATCGTGCACAAGGTCGATGCGGTTTGGGGAGAATTTTAGGAGCCATGAAACTCAAAGCCATTGTAATTGCTAATGCAAAAGGGACACTCTCGTTTGCAGAACATGAATCTTTTGAAGAGATCGTTAAACTCATGAATCAAAAACTCACCTCTCAACAGGAGCTACTTGATGCCATGTCATCAGGAGGATTAATGTGTTTTATAGATGGCTGGCATAGTTTTGGCATGCCTGTTCGTAATTTCCAGGATGAGTCCCTTTCTCCAGAAAAGAGAAAAATATTGACCGGAAAATTATTTGCAAAAATGGCAGGGAAAAGCGCTCATGGCTGCTTTGGTTGTCCTGTTCATTGTGATGTAACCTATCCAGTTGTCAATGAATCCTCCCAGGTAACACAATGGGCAGGTATTGGAGAAGCCGATGCAGGGTGGAGTCTCGGCAGCAACCTTGATGTGACAGATCCAGCATCTATTATTAAATTAGCCGCATTATGCACGGATCTCGGATTGGATATCGATTCGACCGGGGTTTGTATGGCTTGGGCCTTTGAATGCTATCAAAGAGGTGTGTTATCCCTGAAGGATACGGATGGCATACCGTTAGAATGGGGTAATGTGAATGCCATAGAGAAGGTTATACATCTTATTGCAAGAAGAGAAGGGATTGGAGATCTACTTGCGGAGGGGAACAAGAAGGCTTCAGAGAAAGTAGGGAAGGGTTCTGAGGCGTGGGCGATACATATGAAAGGCCAAGATCTAGCGGAACCGCTTCGGGCAGCAAAAGGCTGGGCGTTAGGAGTTGTTGTTTCACCAAGAGGTGGCGGTCATTTAAGAGGAGCCCCTTTGCCCGATGATCGGTTTCCGTTTGATCAATATAAAGGTCAGGCTGAACGTGTTATCCAAACTGAAAGATTGATGGCAATAGCTGATTGTCTGGGCTTTTGTAATATTTTAAGTCAATGGGTGCATAAGGACTTCCCTGGACTAGAGGATTATAGGAGGCTCTATAATGCAGCCTCTGGAAAGAATCTCAATTTTGACGAATTAGAAAATATAGCCGAAAACGTGGTAGCCCTTGAGAAAATTTATAATCAATTACACGCAGGATTTGAACGTTCTGATGATTATGCCCCTGCCCGGGTAATGAATGAACCCATACTTAGTGGTCAATATAAGGGGCAAAAATTGGATGTAGATCACTTGGACAAGATGTTGACTGAATATTATCAACTTAACGGATGGGATGAAAATACGGGCAAAGTCAAGGAAGCTGAGATTTTAAGAATATTCAACTCTATCAGAAAGGCATTCTCAGACAAAAATGAGGTTGAGAGCCTGTCTTCATAATGTTTGCTCGAACCTAAAATTCTCTAAACACGTTGAAATTAAGCAGGTTCTTATTTAAGAGCCTGCTTAATATGGAATAAAGGAGTGTTCATCTAATGAAATTTGGCAGTTTCCTTCTTAAGCGATTGTTACTCTCGATCTTTGTAATTTTTGGCCTGTCGATAGTGATTTTTATAATTGCGCGAGTTGTCCCGGGTGACCCGGCCCGCATGGCACTGGGGCCGAGAGCTCCTGAAGAGGTGGTTCAAAGGCTGAGGCAGGAAATGCATCTGGACAAACCCTTACCGGAGCAATATTTTTACTGGATCAGAGGGGTTTTATCTGGGGATTTTGGTCGTTCTTTGGTTACTAAAAGGGCGGTATCAGAAGATATTAAGGAATTTCTTCCAGCAACGATGGAACTGGCTATTTTTGCGGGGATACTAATGGCTATTTTTGCTGTTCTCCTCGGAACCCTTGCAGCTCGATATAAGGACACCTGGGTGGATAGTTTAATTAGGACTCTGAGTTATTTTGGAGTGGCTATTCCAGCCTTCGTGGCAGCGATTATTTTTATGCTGCTGTTTGGATACTACTGGCCAATATTACCAGTCTTGAGCAGGCTGAGTCCTGGAATAATTCCGCCTGTGAGGATCACGGGTCTATTGACCCTTGACAGTTTAATCCAGGGAAACTTCGTGGCCTTCTGGGATGCGTTCAAGCACCTGATCTTACCCTCCGTTGCCTTATCCTTAGGAGGTCTTTTTCAGGAAGCTCGCATTACCCGCTCTGCTATGATTGAAAATATACGTAAGGACTTCCTTTCCGCAGAACGGGGGTATGGTATCCCCGAGAGAGTTATAATGTTTAAGTATCTTCTTAAGCCTTCACTGATTCCCACGGTTTCGATGATGGGCCTGGATTTTGCCTCCTTATTTGCTAACGCCTTTTTGGTGGAAACTATTTTTAACTGGCCCGGGATTTCGCGCTATGGTATCAGCGCGATGATGCACAAGGATTTAAGCGTTATTTCCGCAGTGATCATTGTATTTGGCGCCATCTTCGTGGTCGCGAACATTATCGTCGATATTATTGTAGCTTTTCTGGACCCCAGAGTCAGATTGAGCACTAGCCGAGGTATATAAAATGATAAACTCGAATCTGCCCAATAATTCAATAGCTATCAGTTTAGTAAGACCCAAATCCATATTCTGGCTCAATCTGGGAAAAAATTGGTATAGGTTTTCCCGGAATACGTTATCAATAGTAGGTCTGGTGATTGTCGCAGGGATAATTATTTCAGCAATTTTTGCACCCTGGATAACCCCTTACCCTGAGCATGCTGGCCCCTTTGTTGACTTCGATAACACGGGACAACCACCTTCATTGCAGCATCTTTGTGGGACAGATAACATGGGAAGAGATATCTTCTCAAGGATTATCTTTGCGTTTCGTGGTGCTTTGATTATGGCAGTCGTCGTCCTGGCAATAGCAGTACCACCGGGTGCTCTCCTGGGGTTAACTGCCGGGTATTTCCAGAATACCTGGATTGACGCCGTAATCATGCGTATTACCGACATATTCCTTAGCGTCCCGCCCTTGATTCTGGCGCTTGCAATAGCAGCAATGTTAAAGCCCACTCTGATGAACGCAATGATCGCAGTCACGGTTATGTGGTGGCCATGGTATACCAGATTGGTATATGGAATGGCCTCTTCCGTAAGTAACGAATATTTTGTTATTGCAGCAGATTTAACGGGTGCGAGCAAATTTCATATTCTCTTTCGAGAAATCCTCCCCAACTGTTTGTCCCCAGTTTTTACCAAGATGGCTTTGGATGTAGGGTGGGTAATTTTAATCGGAGCATCCCTGAGCTTTGTAGGCCTGGGAGAACAACCACCTACCCCTGCATTGGGCCAGATGGTTTCGGATGGATCGAGGTATATGCCCACCTTCTGGTGGATGACCATTTTCCCCGCCCTAGCTATCGTGCTTGCCATTCTGGGTTTTAATCTACTGGGTGATGGCCTTAGGGATATGTTTGAGAAAAGGGTGGAATAAGATATGAAAAACCAAGAGAATATTCTATTAAATATAAAAGATTTACATGTTTGGTACAGAGTGTATGGTGGTTATTTAAAAGTACTTAATGGCGTTCACTTAATGGTTCGAGAAGGTGAGCGAGTTGGCCTGGTAGGAGAAGCCGGTTGTGGGAAAACTACAACTATGAAATCAATTTTACAAATTCTTCCGCCCGGAGACTTCCACATTCCTCAAGGTCAGATATTTTATAAAGGGCAGGACGTCTTAAAAATGAGTTTTAAGGAGCTCCAAAGGCTTCGCTCTAGGGAGATTGCCATGATCTTCCAGGATCCCACCGCAGCTCTGAACCCAGTTTTTATTATCGGAACTCAAATCGGTGATGTTATTAAGTATTCCGCTGCTTTTGAAGAGAATGAGCATAAGGAAACAATCAAGGAGCAGTCCATAAAGGCACTAAAGGAAGTGTACCTTCCGGATCCTGAAAGGATGCTTATCAATTACCCCCTTCAATTAAGCGGGGGTATGAAACAGAGGGTTTGCATCGCCATGGCCATATCCTCTCCGAGAAATTTACTCATAGCGGATGAGCCTGGGACATCGCTGGATGTCACCATTCAAGACCAGATTATGCGGCTTTTGAATGAGATCGTGGAAAAGAGGAAGACCTCCATCATTTTAATTACCCATTCTTTGGGTGTAGCAAAAGAAATGACGGATAGAATTTATGTGATGTATGCAGGAACGATTGTAGAAACTGCTACGCCTGAAGTCCTCTTCAAAAACCCTGTTCATCCTTATACCAAAGGTCTACTCGCATCGGTCCCAAAAATATCAGGAGGTGGAATAACCAAGGGCATTCCTGGGAAACTTCCGAGCTATTTGAATCCACCTTCCGGATGTCGATTTCAGCTCAGATGTGAACAGGGGGATCCGATCTGTTCAGAAAAGCCACCGCAATTATTCGAGGTTGAAAAGGACCATTTAGTAGCGTGCTATTTAACTCAGAGGTGAATAAATGAAACAAGCAACAAATAATGAGATTTTAAAAATTGAAAAATTAAAGAAATACTTCCACATTGGAAAGGACAAGCAAGGCCCGATATACGTTCGTGCAGTAGATGGAGTGGCCCTTAACATCAAGTATGGTGAGACTTTAGG
>JADFWK010000101.1 GCA_015223015.1 Pseudomonadota bacterium | reverse complement strand
GAGTATAAAGAGCTTATTTACGAAATACTGTAACGCCCAGAGTGTATTCCAGCAATGTCGCGCCAGGGCAGGCCATTATTCCATGTGCGAGGCAATACACAACAGCTTCAAAAAACTCTTTTAATTTCAACAAGTTGTAGAATTTCCGATATATTTAATCTTCTTGACTTATAAAAGGAGGCCAAAGAGATGGGTAAGTTATTGTTTGAATGGGATTATTCGTCATACCCAGGGGCACAGAAGTACCCTCACCTATTTAAGCCGATTCAGTTAGGCAATCTCACCATCCCTAACCGGATAAAATATGCCGCCACTGAGGACAACTTAAACGGCAGAGATGGTTTTGTTACCGATGCCGGCGTTGGCTACTTACGGGAAAGGGCAAAAGGTGTTGTGGGTGGCCTGTGCGTTATGCAGGGTGTCTACATGGATGAGAAACGACAAGGCCAGGGATATGTAGGACAGGCTGCTGCCTGGGATGATAAATTTGTCCCTGGCTTGAAAAGGCTCGCTGATGCCATTCATGAACAAAAGGCTATAGCTGGCTGCCAGTTAATGCACTGCGGCCGTGTCGGTGGCATTGAAACAGAATACTGCCAGGGTCCTTCCCCGGTTCCACAGCGTTTGAGAATTTTTAGACAAGTCGAAGTGATGACCAAGGCAGACATAAAACAGTGCCTCAAGGAACACGTTGAGGCGACCGAACGATTGCTCAAGGCCGGCTTTGATTACGTAGAGATCTCTGGGATTGTGGGTTATCTCCTTTCCAATTTCGTCTCCAGCTATACTAATAGACGGACCGATGAGTATGGTGGGGATATACGGGGAAGGATGCGATTCGTGGTAGACCTGGTTACAGAAGTGAAGAAGTTATGCGGCGATGTCCCCCTGGGCATCAGGCTCTGCGCGGACGAGCTCCTTGATGACGTGGGTGGAAACACCCCAGAAGAATCGATGATCACCTATGAGATGGCCGAAGAGGCGGGCGCGGATGTCATGAGTGTTACGGCCGGATGGCAGGAATCAATCTACCCTGTGATCAGCAGAGACATTCCCATGGGTAGCTGGCTCCATTTGGCTGAACGTGCCAAACAGCATCTCAAGATACCTGTGTCTATGGCCTATAGGCTTTTTACCCCGGATCTACCGAACAAGGCTATTGGAGATGGGAAACTGGATATCTGGGAGATGTGTCGACCTATGATTGCTGATCCATTGATGCCCAAAATGGTCCTGGAAGGTACTGAGGATGAGATAAGGCCTTGCGTTGCATGCAATGTCTGCCTGGCAAGGCTTTTCCGTGACGCACCCATGACCTGTTACATCAATCCGGTGTGCGCCCACGAGTGGGATCCGAAGTACGAGATCAAACCGGCGGAGATGGATAAGAATATCATGATTGTTGGTGCCGGTCCTGCTGGCCTCGAATGTGCCTGGGTGGCCGCTGAGAGAGGCCACGAGGTGCATGTGTACGATACGAGAGATGAATTGGGCGGGACAATCATCGAGGCCTCCAAGGCCCCCTACGGGGACGACGAGCTCTACGGGCACATAACGTTTGCAAAGACCAAAGCAGACAAGGCAGGAGTTGAATTCCATTTGGGCACGGAGGTTACCCCTGAACTGATTGAAGAGGAAATGCCAGATACCGTTGTCCTGGCAACAGGCCCCACCTATACTAAGGGCACGGCCCCCGGTTTTGATCGGGCAAATGTTGTTCCAATGCTGGATGTCCTGAATGGGAAAGCTGAGATGGGAGAAAACGTTGTCGTTTGGGGAAACCTCAAACCCGGGATTGGAGTAGCCCTACTCCTGGCCAAACAGGGAAAGAAGGTGACCGTCGTAGGTAAAGAGAGGAAGCTCGGGAAGGATATCAATCCCTCCTTCAAGTGGCGCTATGTTGGATACCTCAGAGATAATAGGGTTGCCACTTACAATGACTCCGAGATCGAGGAAATTACAGATGATGGTATAACTATCAGAACTTACGATGGCTACCGGATCCCAATAAAGGCAGACACAGTAGTATGCACGGAAAGAGAGGCGAACCCGGACTTGAAAGATGTAGTCCAGGAGAACGGCATTGAGCTTTTCGTAATCGGTGACGCACTAGTACCTCGAAATCTATCTAGTGCGGTTCATGACGGCTACCGGATAGGTATCCGGATGTAGGAAGGAGGTTAAAAATGGCGGTTGATCCACAAAAAGAATTGACAAAACTACATGGTGCTTTGGGTGTTTCGCAAGCCGTAATTAAGAGTACGTTTTTTGAATGGCGCCAAACAGCCCTTGAGCTCCTCGGACCTGGTTCTGATGCACTGGACGTTGTGCTGAAGTTTTGGGAAGTAGCCGGTGTAGACGTTGCCAAGAATTTCCTCCCCATGCTGAACCTGCGTAAAGGCGAAGAGGGTTTGATTCTTGATCTTGGCAGAGCCTTGGCAGGCACAGGAATTGCCAATGGGGCTGTAGTTAGAGTTGAAAAGGGTGAAGGTCCCCTTGAAGCCCTCATAAGATGGGAGAGATGCCCTTGGCCAACCTTCGCTAAACGCTATGGTGCTTCTATGAAGGAGGACCTCTTGGGTTGTGACAAATTCCTTCAAACAATCGTTGCTGAAGCAAATGCCTTCCTGGGCACAGATTTGAAGATAGAGACACAAAAGGCTATCCCAAGCGGCGATGGCGTGTGTCTGCGAAGATTATACAAATAAAAAGATAGCAGGAGGATGCAATATGGCAGCACAAGTAGACATGAATAAATGCACAATGTGTGGTGGCACAAAAGAGCCTATTTGCGTGGAGGCATGCCCAGACGAAGCTATCAGAGTGCAAGACGAGAGGATTGTGGTCACAGAATTCTTGTGTGAAGACTGCAACGAGTGCGGCTTCCGATGCCCGGACCATGCTATTTCCATTCCGATTGAATTGGTAACCTTTTAGCTGCTCTGTGGAGGGAACCATGAAGGTAAATAAGATAGATCACATATGTATTGCAGTGAAAAACCTGGATGAAGCCCGGAAGATTTGGGAACCTATTCTGGGGAAACCAGAGCCTGATGATCCCTATGTTGATGAGCCGGAAAAGATCAGGGTGGCACGATATTGGTTGGGGGAGGTAGGCTTTGAACTAATGGAATCGACGAGCCCGGATGGGGATGTAGCCAAGTTTATTGACCGGCATGGTGAAGGTATCATGCTTCTCAGTTTCAATGTGGACAACACCAGAGAGGCTATGGATGAGCTGAAAGGCAAGGACTATCCCTTTATTGGAGGGGCAAGACCCTTCAGAGATTGTGAATTCGCCTTTATCCATCCAAAGGCAGTAAACGGCGTTCTCCTTGAATTGATAGATTACAAGTGGGATGAGTTGAAAAAGTAGATGGCCTGATTGCGCGTTCCGAACACTCACAATTGTTCTGAGAAGCGTAATTACCCAGGTATCTTGCCACAAAGGCACCAAGATTATAGAATTATTCTTTATAATGGCCTTTTCAATGCATCTCACACTGAAATTAATAAGAAGACTCCATTATTCAATTCATATTCATTTTCTCTTTGCGCCTTTGTGGCTTTGTGGCTGAATAGTTACTAAGAAGCAACAATTGACAGAACTCATATCTCTACCAAGCCAGCTTTGATGAGCTTCTTTGCCAGACTACACAGATCTTGCTTATCTCCTTGTTTACGTATTTCTAGAGCCACAACGAAAACTGGGACGTGTTTTTTTCTGCACGATAGATTATCCTATAGCGCCCTGCTCGGAGGCTTCAATGACCAGTAGGTTCGCCTGTCACGGGTTTACCTATCTCTTGTCCGGGGCTAATGCAAGGCTATTTATTCTATCTCGAATCCTCTCTTTTACCCTGCGGTCCCCTATTGCCTTGAACATCGCCTGGAGTGAGTCCCGCCTAGATATAGGCGGGATCAAGAAACGTCTTAGACCCACCGAAAAGGGATTTCGGCAACAGCCTGTATAAAGCTGATCCTTATTCTACCATTTGCAAGGAGATGCCATAATGAAAGAAGGTTTTTTTCGTCCCCGGGAGTATCATCGACCCAACAACCTGCAGGAGGCTACCTGGCTTCTTTCGAGTTTCGGCAAAAGGGCGAAACTAATTGCCGGTGGAACGGACCTCTTGGTCAATAAACCCCCCGAGGTAGAATGCCTGATTGATGTGGCGAGCCTGGATCTAAACTACATAAGAAAAGATGGAGATGGAATACGTATCGGGGCTGCTACAACACTTGACTTGATCGAACGTTCCCCAATGTTCTCTGCAGGTCCATATGTGGTGCTATCAGAGGCAGCAGGCAACATGGCGACTCCGACGGTCAGGAATATGGCTACAATCGGGGGTAATATCTGTAATGCCTCTCCTGCAGCCGACCTTTCGCTGGCTTTAATGGTGCTTGATTCAACCGTGAAAATATACGGTTTAGGTGGCAGCAGGGTACTACCTATAGGTGCGTTCTTTGAGGACGTCAACAAAACAGCATTAGCCGAGGATGAACTATTGGTCGAGATTCATATTCCAATGAGTCCCGGAGGCACTGGTGCTTCCTTTTTGAAGTTAAGACATCATCAGACCGCAATTGACCTGGCTGTAGTTAATGTTGCTACCAGATTAACCTGCTCAGATGACTTCTGTGAAGATGCCAGAATAGCGCTGGGTGCAGTGGCAAAAAGGCCTATCTATGCCGAGAAGGCCAAAAGGTTGCTCACCGGAAAAAGGCTTGATGGGAAACTCATTCAAGAGGCTGCTGAGATTGCTTCCAAAGAAGCAAAGCCGATTGATGATGTCCGTGGCTCCGCCCGATATAGAAGGAGAATGATTGCGGTACTGGTCAAAAGAGCCCTTGAACTTAGCATTACGAGGTGTGAAACGTGACAAAACGAGATATTAATATCTGCGTCAACGGTAAATGGTGCGAACTGGCTGTGGAGCCTTACGAGACACTACTCGATATCTTAAGAAACAGGCTGGGGCTTACCGGGACGAAATCGGGCTGCGCCAAGGGTGAATGTGGTGCATGCACGGTCAATATCGACGGCAAGGCCATACTATCCTGCTTGACTCTGGCCGTACAGGTGGATGGAAAGGAGATACTAACCATTGAGGGCTTGCCGAAAGGGGCTGAACTCCATCCCCTACAGGAATCATTTGTGAAGCATTCAGCCGTACAGTGCGGCTATTGCACACCAGGCATGATAATGAATGCCAAGGCCCTCCTCAACCACAATAGCAACCCATCAGAGAAAGAAGTGAGGAAAACACTTTCCAGCAATCTTTGCCGGTGTACCGGCTATGAGAGGCCTGTGAAGGCAATACTTGAGGCTGCCAGGATAATGAGGGGGAAAGATGAAAGATAGATTATCGGTCGTAGGGAAAAGCGTACAACGTATCGACGCAGTTGATAAGGTTACCGGCCAGGCGAAATATGGCACAGATTTGAAGGTAGATAATATGCTTTATGCCAGACTCCTTCGAAGCCCCTATCCCCATGCCAGGGTGATTAAAATCGATACGACCAGGGCGGAAAACCACCCCAGAATTAGGGCTATAGCCACAATAGATGAGGTTCCAAAGGTTGTGGGATACTGGTGGAATCTCCGGTCTGAAAAGGCAACGAAAAAAATGTATCTACAGGATAATGTGGTTAGATTCAGAGGTGATCCGGTTCTGGCTGTGGCCGCCGACGATGAAGAGTCGGCACAAGAGGCCTTATCACTCATCGACGTTGAATATGAGGAATTGCCATCCCTTTTTGACCCAATTGAGGCTATGAAAGAAGACCATGTCAAGATCCACGAAGGGGGCAACATAGCCTTTCACGTGATGAAAAAATTTGGTGATGTTGACCAGGGTTTAAAGCAGGCAGACTACGTAATTGAGAACAGGTTTGTCACCTCAAAACAGAAACATGCCAGTATTGAGCCCATTGGTACAGCAATAGCCGACTACGATCGAAGTGGACGGCTTACCGTTTATACCTCTACGCAAGTTCCTCACTGGAGTAGGATATATCTTGCCGGGGCACTTGGCTTGCCAGTTAATAGGGTTAGGGTAATAAAGCCCTATACCGGGGGGGCATTCGGCGGTAGATGCGGTCTCATCCATGGCCTGGAGGTCATGTGTTCCTTCCTCTCCAGGAAGACCGGTAGGGCCGTAAAGATGTCATTTTCAAGGGAGGAGGACTTTGAGGCAACAGAAGCACGGCATCCCTTTAT
>JADFWK010000100.1 GCA_015223015.1 Pseudomonadota bacterium | reverse complement strand
TTGCAGGGGGTTGCCTCACAAACGGCTGTTAGTATGGTTAATGCCTTGTCCTTTAATAAACTTCAGGAAAGTGAGGAAAAGTATCGAACCATCATTGAAGGCACTGAAGAAGGCTACTTCGAAATTGATCTTGCCGGGAACTTGACCTTTTTCAATGAATCGCTGTGTAAAATCTTCGGGTATTCTCAAGCCGAATTGAAGGGTATGAATTACCGGGACTATGCCACCCCAGAAACAGCTAAGAGAATGTACCAGGTCTTTAACGAAATCTACCAGGCAAAAAAGCCTGCAAAAGTGATAGATTACGAAGTCATCAGAAAAGATGGCAGTACAATTGTTCTTGGGATGTCTGCTTCCCTGATACAGGACGCAACAGGTGAGCCGATCGGTTTCCGGGGTGTTGTACGGGATGTCACCGAGCGAAAGCGTGCCGAGGAGGCCCTGCGGGCGAGTGAAGAGAGATACCGTACAGTTCTGGAGGCAAACCCTGACCCGGTGGTTGTCTATGACATGGTAGGTAAAGTAATCTATTTTAACCCTGCATTTAGAGAAGTCTTCGGCTGGCCTTTAGAAGAGCGCTTGGGTAAGAAAATGGATTTGTTTGTGCCTGAGGAAAACTGGCCAGAAACCAGGATGATGATCGAGAAGATGCTGGCAGGAGTAGGTTTTGCCGGCATTGAAACCAGGCGATATACCAGGGAAGGGAAGACTATTCCTGTGAGCATCAGTGGATCCACGTATCGGGATGGGGATGGCAATCCTGTGGGGAGCGTCAACACCTTACGAAACATCAGTGACCAGAAGACGCTCGAAGCCCAACTCCAGCGAGCGCAAAAAATGGAGGCCATTGGAACTCTTGCAGGTGGGGTGGCACACGACCTCAATAATATCCTCTCTGGTCTTGTGAGCTATCCCGAGCTGTTGTTGATGGAAATTCCGCAAGATAGCCGCTTGAGGAGGCCTATTTTAACGATACAGAATTCGGGAGAAAAGGCTGCTGCTATTGTGCAGGATTTGCTGACCCTTGCACGAAGGGGGGTTGCTGCGACAGAAGTGGTGAATCTCAATCATGTCATCTCTGAATACTTGCATAGTCCGGAATATGAAAAGTTGGAATTATACCATCCTAAGGTTCGGCCAAGGACCAATCTCGAAACAAACCTTTTACCTATCATGGGCTCTCCTGTTCACCTCTCCAAAACTATTATGAATTTGGTCTCCAATGCAGCTGAGGCTATGGTCGATGGGGGTACGATCCTCATTTCCACAGAAAACCGCTATGTTGACCGACCAATTAGAGGTTATGACCATGTAAAGGAGGGTGATTATGTTACCCTCACTGTTTCTGATACGGGTGTGGGTATCCCTCATAAGGATATAGAAAAGATATTTGAGCCCTTCTATACGAAAAAGGTAATGGGAAGAAGTGGAACAGGGTTGGGCATGGCTGTCGTGTGGGGAACACTAAAGGACCATAAAGGATATATTGATGTTCAAAGCAGTGAAGGAAAAGGAACCACCTTTACCCTCTATTTCCCTATTACCAGGAAAAGGCTAGATAAAGATACATCTCAATTGTCCATGGAAGAGTACAGGGGCAAGGGAGAGTCTCTTTTGGTTGTGGATGATGTAGAGGAGCAGAGAGAAATCGCATATGAGTTGTTGAGTAGGCTGGGCTACTCAACCGCAACGGTCTCAAGTGGTAAAGAAGCGGTTGAATACATGAAAAGCAACTCAGCAGATCTCTTAGTGCTGGATATGATAATGGATCCTGGGATTGACGGGCTTGAGACCTATAAAAGAATACTCAAATTACATCCCGGACAGAAAGCAATAATCGTAAGTGGATTTTCTGAAACAAAACGGGTCAAGGAGGCTCAAAAGTTGGGTGCGGGGTCCTACGTCAAGAAACCATATACCCTAAATAAACTTGGTACGGCTGTAAAAGCTGAGCTAAGCAGATGATCTAATTTCGACGAAGCGTTTTTCAGACTTTTTTATTTAAAAGGCTTTATGCAATCTTTGGTGCTTAATTCAAGTATGGGTGAGCAGTGCTTTTCGATTAATTGCTGAGCTATTGACGCTGTTCCAAATCCGAAGTTTGGAAGCCCAACTTCGCTATCACCTTTGAACTCAAACTGGTCACTCCGCCATTCATCTTCGAATGGCAAAAAAGAACAGCCCTCAAAATAAACAAGATTAGGTGTGGTCAAGGCAAAGGACTTACCCGCTTCTCCAAGTATTTCCGTCTCCCCGACGTGGGCGCCTAGCTGGCAAAGTATGTTTTGAGATTTTGCGAACTGTGCAATCCGCTTTGATCTCAATAACCCACCGCATTTGGAAATCTTTATATTCAAAATATCGCAAGCCTCTGTTTCTATCAATCTTTTTGCATCGGACAAATTACACATAGATTCATCAACAATTATTGGTATTCCAGTAGCTTCCTTGAGCCTTCCCAAGCCTTCAATATCATCTTTGGCTAAGGGTTGCTCGACTGCTGTTATATTAAATTCT
The DNA here is from genome assembly GCA_015223015.1 of Pseudomonadota bacterium. Lineage (GTDB taxonomy): Bacteria > Desulfobacterota > DSM-4660 > Desulfatiglandales > B25-G16 > JADFWK01. Next base: position 6,318 of record JADFWK010000100.1, on the reverse strand, counting down.
TGCAGTTTGTCTAAATTGGAGATGGCCTGCTGAAATGTCCATTTTCCATTGTTTTCAACCCTAATATCTACATCGTCCCCGAATAAGGATCTAACTAAACCTACTCTTTCCATGTTCTCATCTTCAACTTGCCCTACCAAAACTTTTACGTATTTGACTCTGGCAAGTTTTGGTAATTGGAAAAATAATTCTTGAATTTCTTGAAGAGGGAGAAGTGGAATAGAGATAGAATAGGGTGCTTTTTTTCTTACGATTGAGCCTAAGAAATCTGTGACAGACAGTTTTTGAAACTTGCCAAGAGCGTCCAATAGAGCGGTATCAATAGACCCTAAAGCAGAATTGTAATGGGAAATACTTCTATTACGACATTCACTTTCTAACTGATCTAATACCTTCTCAACATCATCTATTGTATTTATTTCATGGCAAAAGAGTATCGATGAAAAATAATTTCGAATCGCAAGTGGAACTGTTGAACAATCCTCCCCAGTTACGTACGTTCTAGGTGCGCTTTCTCCATACCCTAAAATTCCATTTTCGAATTCCAATCGAACTATTATGGATTCAGCGCTCGTTCTAAGGGTTTGTGTGGAGTGAAACTTAAACCTGAGTGGCTCGTCATATTTATAAAGATTAATTCTTACAATCCTCATACCTAAACATACCTTGACCATTTAGCTTGCCAATTTATATCGTCTTTTATTATGCCCAGCTCATGAAGAAATACGTCTAAGACCTCCGGCTCTGTAGTCTGCTCAAATGACATTCTTTCCAGGGCCTCTTCGCGGGTCATGAGCCCTTGCCGGATTAACACGCTGTTTTTGATTGTCTCTTGAGTCAAACCATATTTTTTAAACTTCAAGTATTCCTTCAAAGGAAAAAGAGAACAGTCAAAATGGCTTTCATGCACGTCTGGGGGGTGCTTCCATCCTAACTTTTCAGACAAAATATAGGGAATTTCCCTTAGGTTCCATTCAATATAGTCCGGCAATTGAATAAAGTTCATAGCATAATCACCTAACTTTTTATGTTCCTTAGTGCCGATTTGTGCTTGCCGAGGGTCTTTTAGTTGCATAAACCTGAGTACCACCTCTTTTTCAATAAATGGTTGAACCATCAATTCTTCAAGCAATTCCTGAGTCAAATTCTCAAAGAAATATTGCATGGAAGTTACCGAAACACCATGTTGAAATTCATATTCCTTTGACCACCCTCCTACCATTAAAGGAGAAAAACCCAGGGATAACTTTTGAATCCAGGAGAGACTTGCCCCAATGAGGTACCCAAGATTGTTGCAGACCGAACAAAACTCTCCGCGGCTTCGCAGAAAATGGGCGAATAACTTTTTTAAGAAACTTCTATTGGGCCTGAGAGTCACTAGATCTATTTCCAATTTATCTGCCAAGATCTCAAGGTTTTGAATAGCATATGCAGAGCGATATCCAATATCATAATTCAAGGCCAACATCTTCACATCATATTCTTTTTTCAAGTAATAAGCTACGTAGCTACTGTCCTTACCACCGCTGAGGCCAACAATAACATCGTATTTTTTGCTCTTCCCTTTATGAGTTCTGATAATTTTATCTAACTCCTGTCTTCCTAAGCTTTTTTTTGGCGCCTTTTTATCGCTTGATTCACCCAAACAAAAATTGCAGACACCGTTTCTATCAAAATGGATATCAGGATAAGTACTAGGAAGAACACATTTTTTGCATCTCTTAACTTCGCCCATTTTATCCCCTTTTGATTTTGCTATACTCAACTATCCGAGAAATCTAAGTGAGGCTCTCCAGCGCAAAATACCTGAAGTTAATTGAGCAATAATGCCTTTCTTTTGGGCATCAATAATTCTTCATTAATCAACTTATATTTCTTGTTATTCGCATATTGTAGAAGCCAATTGCAATGACTTCTTCAACAAAACAATAGGGTTCGGCACAACATATACTTATGAGCAATCTATTGGTAAAGAAAGATTCAATTTATTGGAAGAATCAATTCCTTAAGCAAAGGAAATAAACCAACATGCTCCTTTGCGCAAAGATTTTTCTATTTTGGCCTTTCCTATAATACACTTTTGAAACATGAGTCAACTTCTATTCTTTTTATGAAAAACCAGAATACCCCGCTATATGGACGGCTACAGGTTAGGAGCAGGATGGATGAGATGGTTTCATTCTTACGCGATGCCCTCCCCTATGCACCGAGGGCTTCACTAAGATTAAAGCAATCTCATCGGCACAAAAAACTCTCCTTTTGAGATCTTATGGGGTTTTAAAGGTGTTACGGTTAAAAGATGAAATCATATTTCGTTATCAGATCTTTTTTAGACAGACAGCTTATGTGCTTTGGCAGAATAAAGAAATCACAATCCAGGTAGATCTTTCAGGGACCAACCACTTTACCATCCAGAGGCTCGATACTCGGAAACTCAGGATCAAACTAAAGAGAGTTCTCTCTTTGAGTGTGCCTAGAATAGAAGGGTAGCCTCAACTACTCTCTCGTTTTTTAACGAGGCACATTAAAAAAACCCCAGCTGCGGCCATGGCTGCATTAATAATGAAGGCATGATCATAGACGCCTGTGGTATCTCTCAGAATCCCAGTAACCCAGTGCACCAGAATGGCACCCGCGCCATACAGGGGTGTCCATGCCCCGATAACGGTTCCCATCATATCCTTCGGAAAATAGTCCCCTGCACATGCACCATACATTGGCCACGTTGCCCCATAAAACATGGCCAGTATCCCCACAAGCACGTAGAGCACTCCCCAGGAATTGCCGGTTAACAGGAGTCCGATCAGGCAGGCAGTGATACAGGAGTTGGAGATGATGACAGTTTTTTTTCGACCCAGGTAATCGGAGAGCGGTAAAATGGTTAGAACTCCCACAACCTGTGAGGCACCATGAACGGTGGCCAAAAGGCTCGCTTTTTCCAGAGGCAAACCAATTTGGTATGTTGCATAATCTACCATAAAGGTGGTGATTCCATAGAGGCTGTAGGAGATTGCCAAATAAGAAAGGCCGATAAGCCAGAATCTGCTGTTTTTAAATACAATAGAAAGGGAGCCACCCTGAGTATGCGTTTTTACATCAGCTCGACTAACACGGGAAGGTTCGTCTTTCTGTCCCCATGGTAAATACCCTGAGTTTTCGGGATCACTTCTCAGCAAGAGGCCATTTATCAAAACCATCACCAGTGCCGCTGCCCCCAGAAAATACCAGGCGTAGCGCCAGCTATAATGATGCACAATCCAGGGAAACCCAGCCCCCATGGTTGCGAAGCCCAGTCCGTACCCGGTAGAAAGTATACCCAAGGCCAGACCTCTGCGGTTGGGAGAAAACCAACGCTGGACCACGGTAATGACCGGAGTCCACATGCCCGTTGCCCCCAGACCGACGACGGCGTAGAAAAGGCAGGCTGTCCAGAGGGTAGTAATGGTCCCCATTAACAGAACGCCAAGGCCGAGGACGAAACAGCAACTCGTAATCACGGGACGGGCCCCAAGCCGGTCGGTCAGATAACCGGTAAGGGGGGTCAGGGCTATGTAGGGTATGAGATAGGCGTTATAGATAGATCCGCCATTAGCCCGACCAAAGCCCAAAGTCCTGATCATTTCCGGAAGAACTACGCCATATCCAAGACGAACAGAATAGTTGACAAAGAGGTTGACAAAGCAGGTGGCGAGAATAATCCAGGCCCAATGAAAGGGTATTTTTCTTTCGACGATATTCTCCCCATATACTTTCATAAGCCCTCAAATAGCAAGGTATAGCTGGATGAAACAATCAAATAAGTCCGCTTCAGTGAGGTACACACCCTTTACTGATCGAGGTAGAATCGCCACTTACAAAACATATCCTGCGGATGTGGGTCAGGAGGGGCGAAAAGGCACTCCACATGAATTCGTTCATCAACTTCACGGGCAAAGCCTTCAAACTCTCTGCGGTGCATCTCCTTGCATAAAAACTCTCCTAAGCCCCGTCGGATGCGTGCCTCTTGGGTAGGGCACGATGGAACAGAGATAATTACTTGATCCGCTTCTTCCTGAATCTGGTAACCTACGAGTATGTGCCAGGGAAAATACCTGAGTGCCCTCACAAAGCCCTTCAGGCCCTTCTCCTGAACCTGAAACCGCTTAACCAGATCCCTGGCAGCCATCCCGGCTACCCGCCCCCAAACCTTTTCGTTAATGAGTTCTGCAGTGGGTTGATCGAAGTTCTCGGCTACGTAGATAAACCAGAATGCATCCACAACACGGTAGTGCCACAGAAGGAATTCAATATATTTTCTAAGTTCGGGTGCATCCATTTCTTCAAAGATTCCAAGTTCCACGGGACATCCTTTCATCTATCAGATTGTCTCTTTCATCACACTATTTTCAGTGCAAGATTGTTACCTATTTATCCGTCTGCAGGCAAAAGCCTCTGAGAAGAATTCGGTTTTTCCACAAAAAAAACCTGACTGAGATTGTCTTTTTGGCAGAAAGAGTAGAGTAAAAGGTGTTGATGTGTCAAGGCTGATTCACCTGCGGTGCGATAACCGCCAGCTTGACAGAATATGCATTTTAAACTAAATCAGAATATGCAATAGTAAGTTAGGTTACCGTTATGATCCCTAAAGGTTCATAGACAAGCTCACTAGTCTGAGGGGCTGAGGGAATGTCTGCTAAAAAAAATAAGGATAAAGTTCCTCCTGAGGAAAAATCCAGGGCTCTTTCGGGACGGCCTCTACTGGCCGTTTTCAAAGACTCCATTAGTCGGTCCCTGACCTGGGTTAAAAGCTTGAAAACTCTCCTATTCTCTCAGTTTGCTCGTCTAAAACGATATATATATCGTTTTTGGTCCTTGATTCTAAACCTGAGAATCCCAATCTTTATTAAGCTTGCCGCCTTATCCACTCTACTCATTCTTTTGGTTATTTTCGCCATCAGTTTTTCAATTTTAAAAGAGCAGAAGAAACAATTCATTGGCCAATTGATGAACCTGGGAGAGAGCATGCTCCGCATTGTAGCCAACAATGCCCCCGATAAACTCTTAGGAGAAGAAGAGCTGGCCCTGTTTCAACTGGTCAAGGATATTGCTGAAAATGAGCAGGTGTTATACGCCTTAATTACAGACAAGAAGAATATCATCAAAGCTCATAGCAATATCGAGGAAGTGAACAAGGTTTATTCAGCCCCAAAGAATGTCATCTTTATTGAAGAGAGCAATGAGATGAAAATAAGCTCCTTTGCCAACAATAAAGAAGATATCCTTTTTTTTGAGAAGCCGATAACCTATCAAACCCTAACGGTTGGAAAAGTCTATCTGGCCATCTCGCAAAAGGAAATCTTGCAAAAAATCCATGGTGCAAAGATCTTTACTCTGGTGCTAACGCTAATTATTACTCTCGTCGGGATCCTGCTCAGTCTCATGCTCAGCACATATATTTCACGACCCATCAATAAGCTGAGGGAGAGTACTGCGACCATTGGCGAGGGAGACTTCAATCATCGGGTAACCGTTAAACGCAATGATGAACTTGGGGATCTCGCTTCAGCCTTTAACAAAATGGCTGAAGGTCTGGCAGAAAGCCAAATGATACGAGAAACCTTTGGGAAATACGTCACACCAGAGATACGGGACGAGATTCTCTCGGGGCGCATTCCCCTCAACGGAGAGAGAAGGGAAGCTACCGTTCTTTTTGCCGATCTTCGTGGTTTTAGCTCTTATGTGGAGGATAATCCTCCGGAAGAGGTAATCAAGAGTATGAAGGCGTATTTTACCGCTATGCAAAAGGCAATCCGCCAGTGTGGCGGCCTGGTGCTGCAATATGTGGGTGATGAAATGGAGGTAGTATTCGGTGTACCGCTTCGGGATAAGGATCATGCAGAAAAGGCGGTGATGGCAGCCCTTGAGATGAGAAGGCTCCTCGAATCATTGAACAATGAGAGAGTCAATACGGGGTTGATGCCCTTCAGGCATGGGATTGGCATCCACACAGGGGAGGTTCTGGCTGGAAACACAGGGAGCGAAGATCAACTCTCATATTCCCTTATTGGTGATACGGTCATCCTGGCCTCAAGGATTCAGGGCCTCACAAAGGAAATCCACTGCGATATCCTGGCCAGCGAAGAAACTGCGAAGAGGCTTCGCCGGCACTTTGAGATGAAAAAGGAATTGCCGAAAAAGATAAGAGGGCGGGCCAAGCCTATTGTGGTGTATCGGGTTATTAGTTGATGTATTGCCCTTCAACCCAGGTTTTGCAGTAGGCATCGTAGCGAGGCACAAGAAACCTTAGCGAAACGAGCAGTTGGAGAGATTTTGGCCCGC
>JADFWK010000099.1 GCA_015223015.1 Pseudomonadota bacterium | reverse complement strand
TGTACCAAACCCTCAATTGTCTCCTTGAAAGCACTACTCTAAAATCTCCAGGACAGATCTCTTTTTCAACTTCATCGAGGCAGCACCAAGTATATTTCTCATCGCCCTGACTGTTCTTCCTTGCTTGCCAATTACTTTTCCAAGATCTTCCTTAGCTACTTTCAGCTCAATTACAGAGGTCTGCTCTCCCTCAAGTTCAGTTACACTCACTTCTTCCGGATTGTCAACAAGTAACTTTGCAATGTATTCAATCAGCTCTTTCATTTCAACTCACCTTCGTATTTGATTTCACCATTCACTTCGGTTTGCCGTTGAAGGAGATCTCAGCAACACTTGCTTGTTCCGTTAGGCACCGCCAACATCCACAAATTTGACATTATAGCTTCCATCCTCTGATAATGATCTCTCTCCATGAATGGTCTTTTGCCCCAGAGACTCATTAGGCTATCTATTCTTTTCCTTTCTGCTTGTAGGATAAAGAGCACTTGTCATAGTCATCTTATTCGGTAGGAACGGTGTGCTGTTACTCTATCACCTCGGAACGGCTCTTAATAGGAGCGCCTCCCACCTCCTCCGCCTCGTCCTCCTCTGCCACCACCATATCCTCCTCTACCACCGCGACTTTCGGAGCGAGGGCGAGCCTCACTAACCTTAAGCATTCGTCCCTTCAATTCCTTGCCGTTCAGGCCCTCGATCGCGGATTGGGCTTCAGCTTTAGCAGGCATCTCCACAAATCCGAATCCTTTTGATTCTCCACTGTACTTGTCTTTAATAATGTTGATGGATTCGACCTGCCCGAAGGCTCCAAAAGCCTGCTTTAGATCCTCTTCGGTGACCTCGTACGACAAATTGCCTACATAGATATTCATACTGACCTCCTTTTTTTATCTTCAATATTTATAGCGGAATTTCGACTAACGGTCCCAGCAGAAAAGAAGTTTTGCAAGGGAAAAATGTGGGTGAGTCTGCTTGCGGAGAAACCTTTTATGCTGTGTTAGGGGAAGTTTTTCTCTTTTTGAATATTTGACAGACGACCTTCCCATCTGTCTGGCACTGACCTTTTAAAAGAATTCGCTTTTCGATGAGGCCATAGTAGGGTAAAGTCGCGCTTGTGTCAATGGTAGCTATGGCAAGATATGGCAGTTGTGCTTGATGCGGGCAAACCCGTTATGGGGGGGGGCGTGCCACCCTTACGCCTTATGTCTTAGGCGATTTCTCTGTCTCCTGCCTGTGACCGCTTATATGCCAATGTAGATTATAAAGGGGCGTGATTGTTGATTCCATATTTTTTTGTATTATAGTCCCAGCGTTGAAAGTTAAGGTTGAAATTCACCTTGGGGGATTATTTATGATAAATATTGCTTGTCTTACAACAGGTCTTGCCACAAATACAGTTTCCAATCTTTTAGAGGTCGAAATAAATATCCATGGGAGCACACTTTAAAAAGCACAGATGAATCAAAAACAAGGAGGGTATCGTCGATGGTTCGTTACAAGGATAAGGATGTGAAAGCCGAAACAGTTTCCAAGAAAGTCTACATGATCATAGATGGTGAAAAAGTCTACATCGATCCCGAGATTGTCAAGAGGTATAACCTGCAAAGTCAAAAAGTCAGTTTTTTTACAGGCAGAAAACTCTATGTAGAGGAAGATTGAACCCATCACATTGAGCCAGCAGTCTTTCAGCCGAAAGTTGGTGAAAGAGAACCATTCATTGACTTCGGTCTTATTTATTGCAAACAAATATAGCGAAAAACAAAGATCGGGAGGTGCCTCATGTTTAAGGAAAAGACACTCGAGTGCCCATGGGAGGAATTCGAGAAGATAATCAGAAAAGAGCTCGGCCCGGGCTTTATGTGGAAGATTCGTCCAGGTGATATCGGCCCGAGAGCGGTGCTGAACTGCATAGGTATTTGAACCTCTTTGTTGAGCGGAAGAAGTTTGTACTTAACAAAGGCAAGTACTGCGTGGTGGCCCGCTCATGAATATGCCCACCTCTTGCTCTATAAAAGTTATCTTAAATTCTCTCTACCTTACACAATAACGATTTCAACCCGGTAGACCCGGTAATGGGATCGGATGCTCTATGGTCTGTGAGGACATTGCAATTGCTTTGTTCAAATCCATGATAGAGATGAACGACTCTCGGATCGATGCGATCTGTTATGTGGGCCGCACACTTGATTCTGCCTCTGGGCGATTCAACCCTTACAACGTTGCCATCGTTGATCCCAAGTTTTGACGCTGTGTCAGGATGGATTTCCACAAGATTCTCCGGAGCGTGTTTGCGAAGTCCGGGAATATTACGCATCATGGAGTGAGTGTACGCTTCCAGCTTTGAACCAGCTATCAATATGAGAGGGTATTCCTTGGCCAGGTCGGGCCGTGAAACAGGGCTCTCAGCAGGCTCCCTATGCACCGGCAGTGGATCATATCCAAGCTTCTCCAAGCGCTCCGAATAAATCTCCACCTTCTTCGATGGTGTCATAAACCCCTTCGCTTCGTATTTTTTGTAAATCTCAGGATAGTTCCTGAAAGTCGCTACTTTGAGTATTCCCCGCATGATTTTGCCAAAAAAGCCTCTGAATTTATTGTATAGAAAAGGAGGAACAGGGATGATTATTCCTTCTGGATGGGCCCTGAGATCCTCACAGGTGATGTCAAGTGGTCCTAACACGTAGTCAATGGCTTCCTCCTCGGTTTTCCACGGAAAGTATTCTCCATAGCCCATCTTTCTTCCCAGTTCACAGATTATTTTCCAATCCGGCCATGTTTCCCATAACGGTTCCACTACCTTTGGGCTGAGTGCAATCCGCGAGTGAACATTCCATCCATGGTCGGCATGGGTGTCATAGGTCACAAAGCGCGTCTGTTCAAGAAAGGTGCAGGCCGGAAGCACAATATCGGCGAGCTCGGCTGTCGGCGTCATAAATAGGTCGGTGACCGCGAGAAACTCCAACTTTCGTAAAGCGTCTTCAACTACCTTCGAGTTGGCGCAGGTTAATACTGGATTTGCTGCCATGACAAACATCGATTTAATGGGATAGGGTTTGCCATGAATTATCGCGTCCCATACAGAAGGCGTGTGAGCCGAAGGCCAGGTTTTGGAAATCCTGGAGTACAGGCTTTTATCCGCCCCTATCTTCTTTTCCGCGGCCTCAGGTGGCAACTTCTCATAAAGCTTCAGATCCTCCATGCCCATCACTATAGGTATCAGAATGACATTTCCGCCCTTTACGTCCAGATTACCCGTTATCGCCATCAGAATATCGATCGCGCGGATGGCACAAGATGCGTTCGTATGCTGATCCAGTGCATTACGGGGGCTGATGCATGCCGGTTTTGTAGTGGCGTACATCCGGGCTATTTTCCGAATTTTTTCAGCCGGAACCCAAGTAATATTTTGCACCTTTTCCGGGGGATAATCCTCGATGTGTTTCTCCAGTTTTTCAAACCCGATGGTCCACTTCTCCACGAATTCCCTGTCGTAGAGACCCTCTTTGACAATGACGTTCAGCATTCCCAGGGCCAGAGCGCCATCGGTGCCGGGCCGTAATTGTGCGTGGATGTCGGACTCCTCGGCGTAGGAGGTTACCCTAGGGTCTATGACAACCAGCTTTGCTCCTCTCTCTCGAGCCTCTCTTATCGCTATTTCCTGGGGCTTGTTTGTGGCCTCGGGATTGCCTCCCCAGAGGATCATGCAGTTTGTGTGTGCCACATCAGGTGGTACGACTGCCCCAAGGTCATAATTAAATTGCAGGAACACCCTTGGGAGATGACACACATGGCTCGGATTTGACACATTTGGTGTCCCGATAAGGTTTGCCAGTCGAGGTAGATAAGAACCAAGAATGTCGCCACTGTGATAATGGCCGTGAAGGAAATGTATTGCTTCAGACCCGTTTTTGTGCTTGATCCCCTTCAGCCTGTTCGCGATTGTCGTCAGGGCTTCATCCCAGGAGATTCTCTCCCATTTTCCCTTACCTTTCGCCCCAACTCGCTTCATGGGGTGTTTGAGCCTATCGGGCGCATAGAGGATCTCCTTCATGTGTTTTCCCCTCAAGGTGAGCTCACCCTTACTTTCGGGGTCCTCGGGATCCCCTTGAATCTTAACGACTTTCTCGCCTTTAACAAGCGCCCTCATTTTACATTGCGAGTGAGCGTCCACATCGCTCACTACCGTGACAAGCCTCTGTGGTACTGTCGGAGCTGCCTCGGCCGAGTCGCATGGTGCTGAAAGATTAAACTTCCGTAGATCTGTGTATTTGCCCACTGCTAGCGTTGCCCCTATGCCGGTTGCGGCCTTCAGGAAAACCCTTCTCGTGATCCTTCTCATGGCACTATCCTCCATTTCTTTTGGTCTTTCGAAATAAGAAAATCCTTCCCTGTTTCTCTGAATATGCAAAGCCTACGCGCCCTGCGTCTCTAATGAGATCTTTCTCTGAACCCCTGGTTTTCTCAAACGAGAGCGTGCCACCTGACTTCAAAACACGATGAAGCTCACAGAGTACATTTGCTAGGCCGCCTGAGACGTATCGGAGACCAAACAGGAAGGCAAGGTCAATGCTTCCATCTGATAGCCCGGTGTCAGAGGCATTTGCAAGCAGGGGCTTGACGTTCTTTATGCCATCTCTTTTGATTTTCTCTTTCACTCTCTTTACGGCAAGGGGATGTATATCGACCGCATACACATGGCCTTCATCTCCCACTATTCTTGCCGCGGGGATGGTAAAGAAGCCCGGTCCGCATCCAACCTCGATTACTTTTTGGCCCTCCTCTAGTCCCGCTGCCTTTAGGAGCTTGTACGGATTTCTCACTAATGGCAGGAGGGGGTTATCATGCATCAGACGAATCGTCCAATAGGCGATGTTTGATGTCTCAAGACCAGATCGGCACTGTCTCCTGTTTCTTCTACAGCACATTTTCTTTACCTCCTTTCGTTTTACTGCCTTCGATCCATACGGAGTGGTCTACAAGGCCGAAAACCTTCAGGCTTTGCGCGAGGTTCATTCCTAAAAGACTTCCGCTGGCTTCCGGATCATCGGTATCCCAAAATAGCCGCAGAGCGAAATATCCTGGTACTGTGGCATGGCTGGAAACTGTAGCCTCCCGCAACCCTTGACGGGCAGGATTCTTCTGAACCTCGTGTGCCAATATGTTTAATTCGCTTTCAGTGGTCTGGTCTTTACCAGTCGCTGATTGCACCTTGATTGTTTCCATCCATTTCATTATTTTCCCTCTCCTCTTCTGGGTTTTGCCTTACTATTAAGCATCGAGCGTGCCAAAATATATTTTGCAGTAAAATCAATTAGTTATAATTTAAGCACCTTTACAAAGTGTCCCATAGTGCATTTTGTTGATTGACTATGGTGCACTTTGCGTCTAAAGTGGACTATAGGACAGATAGGGAATCCCGGGCTAAAGGGCTTGGCTTTGCTTGGGCCCCCAGAGCGGGCTGCTGTTTGGTAGATTTTCAGAGGTTCAATATCAAATGAAAAAGCTCAAATGTCAAATTCACCCTGTGTAATCGCCCTATGGGCGTCCCGCAGAGCGGGGATTACACAGGGTGAATGTCAAAACCCAAAATCCCAACTTTGGTTTGGCTTGACTTTGGGTTTGGGCATTTAGTTATTTTGATTTGTCCCGACACGCTGGGATTGGATTTCGGCAGATGGAATTCTATGGTAAAGCCAATGCCCTCTGACCATATTCAGAGGATAGGGTTTTCCAAGGCACAATAAACTTTTGAACTGGTAGGAGGAAGGCTATGCAGGTTGATGAGGAGGAATTCTTTCGCGAGGCCACGCTGCGCATCTGCGGCAGCCTGGATGTAGAAACGTTTCTGTACGAAAGCTTCATGTATCTCCGGGGCTTTATTCCGGCAGACAGCGTGTATCTAACCCACTATTACCCTGATAAGGGAGAACAACTTGCCCTTGCCACTGCCTCCACCGAGAGTGGGTCGCTCCTTAATGTTAGCGTGAGCGTGCCCCCGGAGGCACGCAAGTTCTTGGGGATCCCTGGTTCACAGAGCCAGGTCGTAGAGCGGGCAGAGGGGTATGCTCCGGCCAGGCCCTGGATATCCAAGGGCCTACTGGACAAGGATTCCTCCCTTCTATCTATTCGACTAATCGTGGGCACAGATATCGTTGGTGCGGTGATCTTTCTCGCCCAGGGCAGCGGCAGGTTCTCCCAGGAACATGCCGGCCTGATCTCCCTGCTCAGGGAACCCTTTGCCATCGCAATGTCCAACAGTCTCAGATACAAGGAATTACTTGAACTCAAGGAACTGCTTGCCGAGGATAACCGTTTCCTCCACAGTGAGTTGCGACAGATTGCAGGGGAGGAGATCATCGGTGCTGATTTCGGGCTGAGGGGTGTGATGGAGATGGTGCGGCAAGTGGCACCGCTTTCCAGTCCGGTCCTGCTTTCAGGAGAAACAGGCACAGGCAAAGAGGTTATCGCCGGAGCCGTTCATAACCTCTCTCCTCGCAAAGACGGGCCATTTATCACCGTCAACTGCGGAGCTATTCCCGAGAACCTCATGGATAGCGAGCTGTTCGGTCATGAAAAGGGTGCCTTTACCGGAGCGATTTCCCGCAAGCGAGGGCGTTTCGAACGGGCTCACGGCGGAACAATATTCCTTGATGAAGTGGGCGAGCTTCAGCTTGAGGCCCAGGTGAGGCTTTTGAGGGTTTTGCAGGAAAAGGAGATTGAGAGGGTGGGTGGAACGGAGCCGATCAAGGTGGATATCCGGGTCATCGCCGCCACCAATAGCGACCTGGAGGTAATGATCAGGGATAGGAAGTTCCGCGAAGATCTCTACTTCCGGCTCAAGGTCTTTCCCATTGCTATCCCGCCCCTCAGGGATAGAAAGGGCGACATCTCCTCCCTGGTGCAGCACTTCATGCAAAAGAAGTCCCGCGAGATGGGCCTGGTGGATATGCCGACCCTGGAGCCGGGCGCCCTTGCAAGGCTCATGGCCTACCCGTGGCCGGGCAATGTCCGGGAACTGGAGAATGCGGTGGAACGGGCCCTTATCCTCAGCAGGGGAGAACCCCTTGCCTTTGGCGACCTCCAAGCCCCGGTGAAATCCGAAGCTCCCTTTGAATC
>JADFWK010000098.1 GCA_015223015.1 Pseudomonadota bacterium | reverse complement strand
GCATATGCTACAGTGGAGAGGTTTTTAGAGGAGACTTTTGACCTTGACACACGAGCCTCACATCTCTAAACTTCCTTGGCCAAATAGAAACCACTATGCCTTTTACTGTAATCACATAGTCCGATGATCACCCTCGAACATATACCTGTGAGCTTAGACCTTGAGGAAATCAAGAGAACGCTGCATATGGAAGAGAGGGGGGATTGGGGTCTTGGGCAAACCTTGATTGAGACTGCTCAATCCCTCATCTCGGCCAGGGCGGCCTATAAGATTTGCTTTATCGAGGCAAAGCATGAAGGTGTAATAGTGATAGACGGGATCCGGTTGACCAGTAAGGTTCTCCGCAAGAATGTGGATAAACTGGAACGGGTTTTTCCCTATGTCATCACCATTGGCAATAAGCTAGAAGAAAAGGCCAGAGCATGTGAGGACCTATTGGAAAAATACTTCCTGGATACAATTGGGAATGTAGCGCTGAACCTGGCTCGGAAATACCTTGAAGATCATTTGCGTTCCAGATATGCCCTTGGTGAGGTATCTTATATGGGCCCAGGTTCCTTACATGATTGGCCCATTGAGAACCAAAGGCCGCTGTTTTCAATTCTCGGGGATGTAGAGGCCTCCATTGGTGTAAGGCTGGAAGAAAATTTTCTTATGATTCCAACTAAGTCATTATCAGGTATCTATTTCCCAACGGAAATTAAATTCTACACCTGTCAACTGTGCCCGCGAAAAGACTGTGAGGCACGAAGGGCAGCCTACGATGAAAACCTGGCTAAAGAGTACGGGATTTTGAAATAGTCTTCCCTACCCCGTAATCCCAGTTCCCTCCTAACGAACTCCGGGGTTATGCTGTCTGCTCAAAACCTATACCCATGATTCGCAGTAGGGCAAAGAAGATCGGACAAGGACATTGATCAACGATAGTGAATTGTTGAAAAAGGAGCTTTTTGTCACCTCACCCGACGTTGCACAGGGCCTGCCAGAGGGGGCGAGAAATTCTTGACCTTGTTACCGGACACGACTTCGGAGATTAGGGATACCTGAGGGCAAAAGCTCTAACCCCCGTGTCCACGAAAGATGACGAAATATAGCATTATTCTTAAAGAATTGGTAACGTTCAAAAGTTGAGACATTTAGGTTTAAGAACGTAATGGCTGTTTCTGGAAGGCCCGCCTTCGCCAATGGCTTCGGCGCGGCAGCCTTCGCATCTTCACTCCGTTTTGAAGCGAAGGCTGGTCGGGGCGAGAGGATTTGAACCTCCGACCCCCTGCTCCCAAAGCAGGTGCGCTACCAGACTGCGCCACGCCCCGAATATGGTAACTCTCATACCGTATTTTGGCGTAAGAAATCAAGTAAATTCTAGAAAATCGAACCTTCACCCCACTATGTCAGATATCTTTTTGTTGACTTTGCAATGTTTAGATAATATTTATTTTCCAAACAAATATGAGGAATTAATAACCACCATGAAAGATATTCAAAACGAAAAGGATCATCGCAATATTTCTATAGATAAGGTTGGGGTAAAGGACATCAAATACCCAATAACCGTACTGGATAAAGCAACAAAAACCCAACAAACTGTAGCCGTGGTCAACATGTATGTTGGTCTCCCAAGGGACTACAAAGGCACACACATGAGTCGGTTTGTCGAGATTCTGAATGAACATGATAGAAGGATCTCTATCAAAAACTTTCATGAAATCCTCTCCACCATGAAAGAACGGCTCGATGCTGAAAGTGCTCATATGGAAATCTCCTTTCCATACTTTGTAATGAAGACTGCTCCGGTTACCCACAGCCAGGGGCTGATGGAATATCAGTGTACATTTAAGGGTAAGCTGAACAAGGGCAAGGATCTAGTGCTTATGATAGCGGTTCCTATAACCACCCTGTGTCCGTGCTCACGAGAGATAAGCGATTTCGGCGCCCACAACCAGAGGGGAGAGGTTAGATTGCAGGTGAGGTTTAAGAAGTTTATGTGGATAGAAGATCTGATACAACTGGTAGAAGAGACTGCCTCATGCGATGTTTATTCTGTATTAAAGAGGGAGGACGAGAAATACGTGACCGAAAAGGCCTATCAAAACCCAAAGTTTGTTGAGGATATAGTAAGGGATATAGCCAAAAAACTCGAGCAGGATGAAAATGTAACCTGGTTCGCTGTTGAGTCAGAGAATTTCGAATCTATCCACAACCACAATGCATACGCATACATAGAACGGGATAAATCTGTCAGTTGACTCGCCTTCGCCAGGACTCGACCTTCGTAGCCGAAACGGCTACTTCGGCGGAGCAGGATGCCCCGAGCGGAAGCGCGGAGAGCTTCACTGTGGTCGGTTGTTCGTTGCTGGATTAAACGGGAAGTAGATGATGTCAAGATTGTCGGGAGAAAGCTTTATGGCTAAGATGGGCCTTGAGAATGTTCGTATTCATAATTTCGGAGAAGCAGCAGACCTTCTTTGGGACTCTCTATTCGAGGTGAAACGATGGCCTTCGGGGATACAAAGCAAATCTCCTTGTGGAAAGAGAGGTAAATCCCCTACCCCTAAACCGAGTGCCCATACGAAGGCGGTGGGGAAGAAACCAACGGACAGTGGGCAACTTACAAAACACAACTAAGAAAGGAACAGAAACATGGCTGAAGATCTGAAGAAGATGTACAGAACTGTGATGGATGACCATTTTCCACCTCGGATTACTATACATTTTGGAGAACAAATGCTGGCATACAGGAAAAGAACCTGGAAGATACCTGATGAGCGTTCAGGCGAATTGATCGAGAAAGGCCTCAGGTATGGAGAAAATCCGGGCCAAGGGGCAGCCCTGTATGAGTTGGTAACCGGAAATCTTGTCCTGGGTGAATGTCAGTTTATTGAACCAGACAAGGGCCTGGTTTCGGCCATAACTGAAGAGCAAATGATCCAGAGTGGAAAACATCCAGGAAAAATCAATCTTACCGACATAGACAATGCCCTCAATATATTGAAGTATCTTTCCTCAAAACCGGCTGTTGTAATTGCTAAGCATAATAACCCCTGTGGGGTAGCCTATGGTTCTACCATTGCCGATGCCTATCAAAAGGCAAACATGGCAGATAGAATAGCAGCCTTTGGGGGTTGTGCAGCCTTTAACAAACCCATTGATCAAGAGGTGGCGGAATTAATCGGTGAGAATTATCTCGAGGTAGTGGCGGCGCCTGAGTTTGACGATAAAACCGTATCTATCCTGAGCAAGAGCCCAAATCTCAGGATCATCAAGATCAGCAAGATTGATAGGTTAGCCGAATATAGAGAAAAACGGTTCGTTGATTTCAAGAGCCTCATTGACGGGGGGATAATTCTGCAGCAGTCCCCAGTGAATGCCATTAGATCGCCCGACGATTTCACCTTGGCCTCTGTAGAATATAAAGGAAAGCTATACAAGATCGCCCGAAAACCCACTCCTGATGAATACGCCGATATGCTCTTTGGATGGCAGGTAGAACAGGGCATTACATCAAACTCCGTTATCTATGTTAAGGATGGGGTAACAGTTGGCATCGGTACCGGGGAACAGGACAGGGTTGGTGTGGCAGAGATAGCCATTTACAAGGCCTATACCAAGTATGCAGATTCCCTCTGCTTCAAAACACACGGCATCCCCTATAAACAGCTGCAAGCTGACATACACAAAGGCAAGGGAGATGCAGCGCTCCAGGAGGAAATAGATAAGGCAACTGCAGAAGCCCACGGTGGACTCACCGGTTCAACCATGGCATCAGATGCGTTTTTTCCGTTCAGAGATGGAGTGGATGTGGCTATACAGGAGGGAATAAGGGCCATTGTTCATCCAGGAGGCTCGCTGAGAGACTTCGAGTCGATTGAGGCCTGTAACGAGGCAGATCCTCAGGTGACCATGGTATTTACCGGCCAGAGGGCATTCAAGCACTAGATGTCTTCATAGCTCAAGATCTTAAAATTTATCCGCCAGACTTCAGGCGGATTAATGTCAAGTTTTTACTGGTTTATTAGGGTAACGGTTAGGGTAACGAAGCCCGTATCGGTAACGGTTAAGGTAACGTAGAAATAAAAAGACCAATGAAGTTACCGAAAAACGAAACGGGCATCCCCGACAGTATAGTCGGGACAGGCTCCACCGTAACCCACAAACGTTACTCAGTATTTCGTTTTTTACTCACATCGTGCCTCGTCGGTTTGAGGCGAAGCTTCACTAGAAGGTGCTGCCAACGTTCAAGAGCTGCAACGCGAAAGCAGGGATTGAAAGGAGAGGAGCTTTTCCCACCACTTAACCCTCTGAGACAGGGTTCCCCACCTTATTCTGGCTGCTTCCCGTATTATCATCTTTGTTCTTCCCTACCAGAGAAAACTTGTGGGAATAGGGGCTGTCCGTAATGACCATCTGTACAGCCTGGCGGGTTCTGTTATTTATCAAGATGGGACCAATGAGGTTTGCGGTCATGTTGTCCGGTGAGCTCTTTGGGATATTAACAACTACATATAACTCTAACTTACCCTTGTCTTTGTCTTCAATCCAGGACATCTGCTCTACTGTATCCTCGAGGGGCACGGAATAGCCAGGCTTAAACAGGAATGGGCTGGTAATCACAAAGGCAAGTGCTGGATCATCTACAGACTGGTACCAAAAGAAGGGTGAATCTTCTCTATGCTGAAGGATAACATATCGTTTTTCTTCAGGAAATCCGAGCATACCAAAGGGCATGGTAATAATCCTCTCTTCCCCTATGGTGATAGGCCCAAATCTTGTGGAGTCAATCTTCAAGTTTTCGTATCCCTGGGTCTGTTAGCTTGCAAAAGAGTGGCTGCCTTAAAGAGATCAGAGGCAGTTACTGCAGATGATATCAGGTTCTCTCTTTTAATTCTCTCATATATCTCTTGCCGGTGAATACTGATATCCTTCGGTGCTTCAATACCGAGCTTGACCTGCGCGCCTTTGATTTCAAGCAAAGCAATGACAATATCATTGCCAATAGTGATCCGTTCACCTAACTTCCTTGTTAATATAAGCATAGCCCGTCCATGGCTTTGGTAGAGGGGTCAGCCCTTAACAGGCTGTTGGCGAAATCCCTTTTCGCTGGATCTAAAACGTTTTCTGACAAATCTAAGGCTCGCTCCAGGCGATGTCAAAACTCGCCTTTCGGGCTCAAACAGTTGACATCGCTTATCTTCCACTTCGTGGAGATTTGTTTGCAAAAAACGTTTTAATGATCGCTTTAAAGGGATTTCCGTTTGGGCAACAGCCCGTTAAGACCCCTATTACGTTAAAAAATCAACCAGGCTCAGTTCCATAACCCTGACAGAAGAGGCCAGAGCAGCCTTAAAGGCAAGCTGTCCGGATTCCAGATCAATGATTGCCGCGGCCATATCCGCATCCTCAATCTCGGATAGCCTCTCGGTACTGTTGATAGTATAATCCTGAAAGATCTTTTCTCTGGTTTCCATGTGGATCATCTTTGAGCCAATGCCCGATATCTTCGTGGTAATATGATCAAAATCACTATCAAGATTAGCCATCGCCGCCATAATTCCACCGACGTCATTACCCTCCAAGGCATCTTTCAAATCACTCACGGTGGTGAAGAGAGCTCCAAACACCGCCTCCCCGTCACTTCCAACCTCGACGGTGGTATCATTACCTATTTTAATGGCGAAGGCGTGATTATCCCCATAGTAGGTCCCGTCCTCATCGAATGGCACAATATCGGTCTTCCACCCTGCAAAAACATACTCACCATTAACCACTGTGTTAGCTAGAGACACAATATCATCCAGTGTATTTTGCACAGCCCCGGCTGCAGCGGCCCGCTGTTCAGCATTCATGATCCCATTGGCCATCTGAACACACAAGGCCTTTGTGCCGGAAATCAGATCCTGTACCTGGCTCAGGGCACTTTCACTGGCAGCTAGCCAAGACCTTCCCATATTTATGTTGCGTCCCAATTGTTCAAGGTTTAAAAGAACAGATTTAATGTTTAGTGCCTCGCTAAGCTTTACCGGATCATCAGAAAGATCTGTGATGCGTTTGCCAGTTGTGACTACCCTGTTGGCCTTGTTCAGTTCCTCGTTAATCCTGGCCAAGTCGAATTTTACCATATCGTAAACGGTCTTATTGGCTACCCTCATGGCAGTCTACTCCCCTTTTGCTACTTCATGCTGAGCAGCGTTTCAAGCATTTCATCGGAAACACTAATAAGCTTGGCTGCTGCTGTATAGGCATGCTGAAATTTTATGAGGTTTGTCATCTCTTCATCCAGGGACACGGCTGAAATACTATCCCGTATCTCACCGAGTTTGTTGACCATCACCTCATTATACTCCCTACCTCTAGAGATGCTCTCAGAGGTGATCCCAATGGAGCTCACCATACTATGATAGTAATGCTCAATGGTCGTGGTGACCGTTCCCTCTGTGTTTCCGTTTATCCTGTCACAGGTCCATTGACTAATTCCCATGGATGTGTATTGGAGGTCAGCAATAGCCAAGGCATTAGTGTTGTCTCCTGACGCATAGCTACCATCGGCTTCTATCTGTGCGGCAGCAATATAGTCCTTATCGTTTAAAACTGTATTCACGCTCATGGATCCAGCGCCGACTCCTTGGAAAAAGGTATTCACACCGAGGGCTCCCAGAATATTGCTCGTATCTTCTGAGAAGCCAAGAGCATAATCGCTACCAGAGGTAAACGTTACGGCATCGCCTGAAACGCCTGCCGTAACCCCGGTTAGCCCAGCCGCTGTAATCTGGTTATTGATAGCGGTAGCCAGATTGGAAAGCGTTGAGCTCCCATTCAGGCCGCTCAGGTCCACGGAAACAGAGTTCATTACAGGGTTTGCTGGAACTGTTCGGTCTTCAATCCAGAGCTTGAAACCATTAGCAACGAACTGAATCTCATTTCCAAAGTCGAGATCATCCAGGTCGGTGCTCGTTTGATAGGTGCCGGCGAGGGTACTGCCGGGCTCAAAAAGGTGGAGCCCCACACCCTGGGTATGCTGATGGTTGATAGCCGAGATGAATTCTTTAGCCAGGGCATTGAGGTCAAGTTTGTACTTAGCGATGACCTCATCTCGCATAGCAAGCCATCCACCCAGGTTTCCTTTGGTAAGATAGTCTGTAAGGTCAACGTGTGCACTACCAGAACTCTGCCATGTCACCCGATCTCCAGTGACTCCCCCCATCTCCAGGTCATAGGAATCACTTCCCTGAACCAGAACACAACCCTTAGCTGTGATAATGGTAAGCGACCCGTTGCTCTGCTCAAATGTCTTGACATCTATGTATCCTGAAAGTTCCGAAACAAGACCAGTACGCTTATCTCTTAGGTCATTAGCGACTTTTGCCGCTTCAACCCCCACGATTTTAATGTTGATATCAGCGATTTCTCTTGTAATTTCATTGATTCTCTCAACACCGACATTCACAGCACTGGTCAAATTTGTTTCAAGCTCTGTCAGCTCGGCTTCAAGGTTGTTAAACTGCCGCGACAGCAAGATACCGTGCTGATAAAGCGCGGTCCGTTCAGCAGCCCCAGCAGGATGGTTTGAAATGTCGTGCCACAAGTTCCAGAACTCTGCCAGCATTACACTAATACTGGTTTCAGAGTTTTCGTTAAACAAGCCCTCTAAGATCTGCATGTAACCCTCCATCTCTTTGGAAGACAGAAGGCAGGATTTTTGCTGCATGAGCTGGTCTTCGACAAATTGGTCGGTGGTCCTGACTACATCTGTTGTGTCCACACCCTGACCTAGGAGCACCCCGCCATAGGATACAGGCTCTTTCGCCTCCATCACCGGGCTCTGCCTGGAATAACTGGGCGTATTAACGTTGGCAATATTGTGGGCGGTCACATCTATGCCGTGCCGCTGGGCAAAGAGAGCGGTTTTTGCAATGCTCAATACCAACCCTAAACCTGACATGATCAAGCCTCCCTGCTGAGGAGAACATTGGCACCAGATCTGCTCAAATGACATTTGTCATTGTACAATATCTTGGATGTGGTCTTCCCTGTTAGAATCGACATCATCTCATCCAGAAACTGGAGCGAATCATCGATAAAGACCATGTTTTCTTTGCGTATGGCCTCAATCTCACCCTTCAATTTGAGAAGCGTCTGAAAAAGCTTTTGAAAGGTGGACTTATGTTCATCAGGCAGTAATTCGAGAATTTGATGAGAAGTAAGAAACCTCTGATCTATCCTTGGATCAAGAGCAGAAACGATCTCCTCTCGAATTGATTCTATCTTTGAGCATATCTCCTCCTTCTCCTTGGAAATACTCCATAGTGAAT
>JADFWK010000097.1 GCA_015223015.1 Pseudomonadota bacterium | reverse complement strand
CCTTTAACCTGATAGGCCGAGCCTTTCTCTTTGTCTGTTAAAGAAGACTATATAACCCCCTCATGCCTAAAAAGTTCAATTTCCTCTTTAGAATAACCCAGTAAGTCTGAGAGAATCTCTTGGGTATGTTGACCTAATAAAGGGGGAGGGAGTCGAACTGAACCGGGTGTTTCTGAGTATTTTACTGGGATCCCAACCAGTTTGAGCTTTTCCGCAGTGGGATGTTCTACCTCCACTACCATGTTACGGGGTTTGATTTGGGGATGATTGAAGACCCTATCCATGGTGTTCACCCTGCCACAAGGAATGCCCACCTCTCTGAATTCTGAAATCCATTCGTCGGAATCCCTGGCAGCTATCTTTTTTTCGAGCAGAGGCACAAGTTGTTCTCTATTCATCACTCGCTTTTTATTTACATCAAAGCGTGGGTCGTGGATAAACTCAGGAATCTCCATTATGTGACAGAACTTATCCCACATCTTTTCACTGGTAACTGACACTAAAATATACTCTTCATCCTTTGTCTTAAACCCCTGGTAAGGTACTATGCTCGCATGCGCCATGCCCCACCGTTGAGGAATATCCCCAGAGACGAGGTAGCTGGATGAAAGATTAAACAGTGTTGCCACCTGGGATTCAAAAAGAGATAGATCTAACTTCTGACCTTTCCCTGTCTTTTCCCTATGGTAAAGGGCATTTCCGATTGCTCCCTGAGCAAATAAGGCGGTGAGGATGTCGGTTATGGCCACACCTACCTTGGAGGGGGGCCTATCTTTTTCTCCTGTAATACCTATCAATCCTGCTTCAGCAGCAACCACAATATCTACACCTCCTTCATTAGACATAGGACCGGTTGGGCCATAACCGGTGATACTGCAGTATATCAAACGTGGATTAATTTCCTTTAACGATTCATAACCAAACCCTAATTTCTCAAGGGTTCCAAATCGATAGTTTTCAACCAAGACATCTGAAATGGCAATGAGTTGCCTTAATATCTTTTTCCCCCTTTCTTTCTTGAAATCCAGGGTAAGACTTCTTTTGTTTTTATTCAAAGATATATAGTAAGCACTTTCCCCTCCTGCAAAGGGAGGTCCCCACATCCTTGTCTCATCTCCTATTCCTGGTAATTCGATCTTAATAACGTCCGCTCCCATATCTCCTAAAACCATTGTGCAGTATGGCCCAACTACAACACGAGACAGGTCAACTACACGAATTCCTTTCAATGGACCGGGCATTTCGTTACCCCCATTTATACATTATTATTCAACTTATAACAGATCGCCTTGTTTTTCCTTTTAAAACCCACACCGTTACTCTAAGTCCTTGAACTGGCTAGGCACCTTAAGACGGGGTCGATTTGCAGTTTTGTATCCAAGGGCATCATTTGCTATTATCATCTTCATAATGTTTGACGTGCCCTCTCCTACCTGGTAAAGTTTGGAGTCTCGATAAAACTTCTCCACAGGCATCTCCAGGGAATATCCCATACCTCCATGGATTTCCATTGCCCAGCCGGCGCATTTCACAGCCACCTCTCCGGCAAAGTATTTGGCAACAGCAACTTCTCTGCTAAAAGGTAGATCCTGGTCATTCCGCCAGGCAGCATGGTAAACGAGATGGCGGGCAGCCTCTATATGTGCAGCCATGTCAGCTATGATTGACTGAACCATCTGGAATTTCCCGATGAGCTGGCCAAACTGAGACCTTTCATTAGCATATTTGACTGAGGCATTAAGACAGGCCTGGGCAACAGCTACTGCACCGGTGGATACACTAATGCGTCCCCTGTCTAAGGCGGTCATGGCCACCTTGAACCCACCGCCTATTTCCCCTAAAAGGTTTTCTTTTGGGACAACCACGTCTTCCATGGTAATCTCGGCAATGGGAGAATTTTTGTCCCCGAGTTTGTCGATCTCGTGCGGCATCCAACCTTTCTGGTCTGTCTCAATTATTAGGCCGACAATTCCCTTGGCTTTAAGGCTACGGTCTGTGGTTCCATAAACAATTGCAATATCTGCAAAGGTGCCATTAGATATCCATGTCTTGGTACCATTAACCAGGAAATGGTCTCCTTTGTCCTCTATTTTTGTTTCCATGGCTGCCAAGTCTGAACCCGCATTGGGCTCTGAGAAACAAACACATCCGGCCTTTTTCCCTGTTACAAGGGCTTCTATATAGTTGTCCTGTGCCTCCTTGGTCCCCCATTCCATAATGGGATAAGCACCGGTCATGGCCTGGAGATTGAAACTGGACCGGAGCCCAGAGTCTGCCATGGATATTTTTTCGCAGACTACAGAGTGTGCAAGAAAACCTGCCTGGCTCCCACCAAAGCGGGGAGGGAAGGCGCATCCAAAAAGACCTACCTCTCCCATCTTTGATATCATTTCCTGAGCATCCCCTTCTCTCTCAAGCCAGGGTATTACCTCTTTTTCAGCAAATCTTTCGGCTGTGTTAGCCATTAGTCTTTGAACTTCATTTAATTCAAAATCCATTTATCAATAACCTCCATTGATTCCATACCAATTTCTTAATAATTGATTTTTTTGTTAAGTATACTGATCTTATAAAGATAATCTTCTTCTTTCGGATTCCAGCCAATCCCTGAATTTTGGATGGGCTATATTTATTAATGCCTTAGCCCTTTCATGTAAGGTTTTCCCCCGAAGAGAGGCGATCCCATATTCAGTCACTACATGATCAATATCATGCCGCAAACTCGTTACTGATGCTCCTCTGTCTAAACAAGGGACAATCCTCGACCTCTTCTCATTGGTAGATGCAGACGAGATTACTATTATGGATTTCCCTCCTTTTGATAGCGCTGCTCCGCACACAAAGTCTGACTGGCCCCCTACACCGCTCACCTGGATATTTCCTATGGTCTCTGCATTGATTTGACCAGTAAGGTCAACCTGGATAGCACTGTTAATAGAGTGTAATTTATTAATTTTGGCCAGGGTTACCAAGTTGTGGGTATAGTTAGAGGGATAGGCCTCAACAGTCCGGTTGTTGTGAACAAATTTGAAAAGCTTATCTGTTCCGATTATGGTAGTGGTGATAATTCTCCCATTTTTTAGCCCCTTACAACTATTATCAATAACCCCTTTCTCTACCAAATCTACAATACCTTCAGGAAGGAGTCCAGAATGAATACCGAGCCATCTTTTCCCAAAAAGAGAAGACAAGACAGCCTCGCTGAGCCTTCCCAATCCAATCTGGATAGTAGCTCCATCTTCTATCAGTTGGCTTGCATATCCGCCTACCTGTCGGTCTAATTCAGTTAACTCTTCAGGATATACTTGCGGCAGGGGTCGGTCTGTCTCAAAGGCAAAATCGATCTCATCTATATGTATGAGATTGTCTCCGTAAACCCAGGGCATCTGATGGTTTACCTCTGCGATAACCGTTTTAGCACTCTTGGCCATGGCTATGGTAAAATCTGAAGATACCCCAAAGCTACAATTTCCATTTGAATTTGGAGGTGAGATGGATATAAGGGCTACATCAAGACAAATATGTCCACTGAGGAATAATTTTGGAATTTCTGAGTACCGGCAAGGAATATACTCCGTGTAACCCTTTTTTATCCCCTCTACGGTGAATCTATCCACCATAAAAACCTTTAATCTGAATCTTTCCCCAAGATTGTGTTTCACGAATCGCTCGGTCCAGTAGTGGATCATCCCATAGATTTCTAAAGCATCGAAACTACTTTTGTGCTTAATGAGGCTATCGATAAGGGTTTGTGGCTCGGCACAGGCGTTTCCAACACCAATTTTTGCATTAGGGCCAATGATATGTATAATATTGTCTGCCTCAATCTTTTCCATCTTTACTTCCCGGCCTTTTAAAAACGATCACGCGCAAAGAAAATCACTAAAAAGGTTAAAAATGATGGACTCGTAAAAAGTCCAAAAATACCATTTTCCGTCATTCCGGCGAAAGCCGGAATCCAGTCTTTTCAGGCAGTTGCAGACCATCTGGACTCCGGTTTTCACCGGAGTGACGACTTTTTACGAGTTTGCTAAAAATGAATTCTTAAAAATGAATTAATTTTATTAGCCTCTAGGTGTCTATATAACCCAAAATCTTAACATTTATGTCAAGTTTTTGCAATGTCACTAAGGTGCAAGGAATAGTTGTGATCGTAAAGCGGTTGGGGTTGCGCAGCTCGAATCGATTAACGATTAACGAAACTAGCAGCGCAACCGTGGAACGTTAAACGAAACCATCGTCACTTCGCCCCAAGCAGCGGTATATTAATCTCAACAACTTGTCGGTTTGAGGCGGAGCGTCGCTAGGTATCTACTGACAATAGGCAATAAAATAGGCAATAAAACTCACTTGATATACGCCTTACAACTCCTGCCGGACCGACCAATCGGCGTCGTGATTTATATTCAAAGGTCAAAATCAAATAGATGCTCGCCGCGAGTGGCGTGCCGTGGTCAACACTATGCATTGACTTGTACATGGACGAATGGTTAGGCATGGTACCCAGCATACTAAAAATAGGTATTATGTTCAATCTCGTCTCCGCCCACCCCCACTTCAGTTTTATCCCAGAGTGATATGTGGCGCAGGCGACCTTCGCGTGCTCAATGAAGTACTACACGGGTGTCCGCATTAAGGTAACCTGTGCAAATTTTCTTATGGCATCCAACAGCATCTCAGGATTCGCCTGTGGGACATAGTGGCCTGCGCGGTCGAAGCGGAACAGGCGGGCATGCGGTATGACTCGCGCTGCTATCTCCGCCATTTTGCGATAAATAGCAGGCGAATGGGCAGATGAGGAAACCGTGACCGGGCAATGAATGCGGAGCAGAAGAGAAAACGGATCGCCTCGCCAGTCCCCATGGTAGCAGTTTGCCATAGCCCGGTAGATAGACTCAATCATCGTTGCTTCTATGTCCGGGGAGCACCGCAATCGCACGCGCTCACTACCTACCTCCTTGAATCCATGTGCAACATACTCCTGAAGGATTTCAGAGCGCCATATGTTTAGGGGAGGGCGGCTACTGTATCTTTCAAATACCTCATCTCTGCTTGCAAACTCCTCGCATCGTCTCCGCCTGCTCTCAATTACCGCTCGCTGCTTTTCGGACAGCTCTATCTCGGTCGGCCACTCGATAGTCGGGTCTTGGACAGTAGGCTCCATGGCGAAAACCCGGGCGAACCCGTGGGGTAAGAGCCCCGCTGCTAGCAGAATATCGGTTGCACCTGCGCTGTGACCAATTCCGTACGCCCCCTGAATGCCAAGAGCTTCTATAAAGCCCGCTAGATCTTCAGCGAAGTCAAGGAACTCATAGCCCTTTTTTGGCACAGTACTCCGGCCGTGCCCACGCCGATCGATTGCGAAAACTACGTATTCCTTCATGAGCGCCTCAGCGATGGGCCGCCATGTGGCAGCAACAAAACCGGTGCCATGGACCAGCAGGGCTGGCGGTTTCTTCGATTTCGGATCTCCCCAGCGAAGAAAGCAGAGTTGTATGCCATTCACCTTGACGTAATGGAAGCTATTGATGCTCATGGCAATGATAGAGGGTGAAAGAATACCCAAAATAACCGGCGCTTGATATAAGGCCATGTACTCATCATATGGTCTCATGTAACAGCTGCAAAACTATTGCTGCCAACTCCCGAACGCTATCAAACGCTCTATATGTACCTAAGAAATTGGGTGATAGTGAAGTAAGTAGTGATAAAAACTGCCTTTTTATGGGTCGAAGTATAAAGGATTTTGCCTTGTGTATCAATGGAAAAGGCGGCCATCAAATAAAAAATAAAAAATAAGAACTTGATTTAAATGAATCATTAAGATTTATTATTTAACCAGGATTTTGCATAAATTTTAAGCAATAACCAATACCCCTTTTTTAGAAGAACTATGATGACATTAACAAATTTCGATATTTTCTCCTGTGATGTACTGGTCATCGGTGGAGGGGGTGCGGGGCTTCGGGCCGCTATTGAGGCCAGAGAGAGAGGTGCCGATGTCACGATTGTTTCCAAATCCCGGGTAGGATTCGGGAATAATACTTTTATCTCGAAAGGCACTTTTGCCGTTACAACAGGATTGGGAGATTCGAGCGATAATCCATATGTGCATACAAAGGATAGCGTAATAGGGGGTCGGTTCATCAATGATCAGAGACTGGTAAAAGTAGTGACACAAGAGTCTGGAGACCAGATAGACTTTCTCGAGAAGTGTGGCGTTAAATTTTTCAAGCGTCAGGGGAAAATCAGACTTACACATACCCCAGGGCATAGCTATCCCAGACATGTCCAAGGTGAACATCAAGCAGGAAGGGACCTAATAGTGCCCCTAAGAGAATACGCTACTAAGATCGGAGTTCGGTTTGCCGAGAGAGTATTTATTACCAGGCTTTTTACCTTTAGGGGCCAGATATCTGTAGCTACTGGCATCAACCAGGATGGAAGGTTTTTGACCTTTTCGGCCAATTGCATGATACTCGCCACCGGGGGTTTCGCTCAGGTGTATTTGCATAACAACAATGCTGCGGGAATGACTGGAGATGGACATGTGTTGGCCTTTGAGCTAGGCATTCCGCTTAAGGATATGGAATTCGTTCAATTCTACCCCACAGCCTTAGGTGCCCTGGGCAGGAGATTGTTTCTCTACGAAGCTTTTGTTTTTGAGGCCGGCGCAATGCTTAGAAATGCACAGGGTGATGACATTATTTCCAAATATGGCCTGAAGGACCCTATGGCTATGACCAGGGATCGACTCACAAGGGCTATTATGCGAGAGATCTTGGAAGGTCGTGATCTGGATGGAGGGGTCATCATAGACCTAAAAACGGTACCTGAGGAGAAACTAAACAAGTTGCGACACCTGCTTCCCACTGTAGATCAACTAAATAAAAAAGAGTTCATTATTTCCCCTACGGCCCATTTCTGTATGGGTGGTATCCCTATAGATGAACATGCTGAAACCATTATCCCAGCCCTGTTTGCAGCAGGAGAGGTATGTGCCGGGGTCCATGGCGCAAATCGACTTGGTGGCAACGCCCTTACCGAAATCTTTACCATAGGCGGGATTGCGGGAAGAATGGCGGCGATCAAAGCAGGGGAAATCGGACGACCGGATTTTCCTACAACGCAAGTGGCTGAAGAAAAGACCCGTCTCGAATCTCTATTAACATCGGGGAACAGAGATGCCAGAGGGCTTCGTAAGGATCTTAAGCACTTAATGTGGGATAGGGCAGGAATAATTCGGAAAAAATCGGGTTTGCAAGAGGCTGTTAGGAAAATTGAAGAGCTTACCGCAGACCTGCCAAGAGTTCAAATAAGAGATGGCAGGGAACTAATAAAATACCTGGAATTATGTAACATGTTACTGCTAAGTGAAATGGTGTGCCGGGCTGCACTCTTAAGGGCTGAGAGTCGAGGCGCGCACTACCGCACCGACTATCCAGATGAGAATAACAAAAACTGGCTAAAGAATATCCTTATACATAAGAAGGATTCAGATATAAGCCTTGATGCTGTCAAGGTGTCCATGGGGCCTGTGATCCCTTAGTTTATCTTTTTATTAACTTCTTTGAAAAAGCTGAGAAATTTTGTTAGGTTACAATAGATTGCCCTTCTTTATTCGCTTGGCCCACGAGTAAAAAGCCAGATAACCCTGAGCCACATGTTTACACGACAGAAAAAACTTTCTACGATTTCTTGTTGAGAAAAAGGAAAAAAATGAGCTATGATGAGAGGTGGCAAGAAGGAAGCATTTGTACGGTGCCACCCTGTCTTGTCAGCGATGCCACCGAAAACTTCGATTATATTAGGAGCATCGGCTTGGGCCATATGATGAAACTTGCAAATAAGGTATTCGGGCATGCAAGATTTTTTGACTCTTTCGAACATGGCCGTCTCCTTTTAGGACACCCCAAATATCGCAATTTAAAGATCAGCAAGAGGCATTTGTGTGCTCTTGGCCGCTGACTTTTCAGGATGAAACTATGGATAAAATTGAAGTGTTACGTCAAAAAAAACAAAAAGTGATCGAAGGCGCAGGCTCCAGCCAGAAAAAAAGACTTTTTTATGACAAGGGCATGCTTCCACCCAGGGAGAGAATTGATAAATTACTGGATGAGAATAGTTTTGTTGAGCTAGATATGTTTGCAACACATCACTATTGGGATTTTGGTATGGATAAAAAAGAAATTCCGGCTGAAGGGGTTATTACTGGCTATGGTATGATTAATGGTAGAAAGGTATGTGTATATGCTCAAGATTTTTCAGTCTTGGGTGGGACCTACGGAGAAATGCATGGCAAAAAGATCTGCGCTATAATGGATATGGCGGCCGAAAATGGTGTACCGGTGATCGGCATATGTCACTCAGGAGGTCTGAGACTACATGAGACCTTAGGGCCGATGGAGATGTTCGGTCAGCTCTTTAAAAGGAATAGCATTTACTCTGGCGTGATCCCTCAAATATCCATAATTTTAGGAGTTGTAGCAGGTGGGCAGGCATATTCTCCTGGGCTTACGGACTTTATTTTAATGACAAAAGGAAGTGCCATATATATTGCTGGGCCTGCATTTGTAAATGCACAGACAGGGCGCGAGATCAGCGATGAGGAACTGGGCGGGGCCGTGATGCATGCACAGATAAGTGGATTCGTGGATATTTTGAGAGATACAGAGGAAAAAATCTTTCAGGAAGCTCGGAGATTGATGGAATTCTTGCCCCTGAATTGTCACGAGTCAGCTCCCTATGGTCCGAAGGATGACGACCCGCAGAGGTGCGAGGATATATTAGACCATGTAGTTCCTGAGGAATCACAGAAGCCCTTTGATATGCATGAGGTAATTAGCCCCATTTTTGATCATCAGGAATTTTTCGAGATGAAAGCCGATTTTGCAAAAAATATGATTACAGGTTTTGCTCGACTATCAGGACATGTAGTAGCAGTTGTTGCCAATCAACCCAATTATCTTGGTGGTGTGATTGATATCAAGGGGGCAGAAAAGGGGGCGCGATTTGTAAGATTTTGCGATGCCTTTAATATCCCAATCATTACCTTTCAGGACTCACCTGCCTACCTGATTGGCAAGGAGATGGAGCAAGGAGGCATGATTTACAGAGGTGCCAAGCTCCTTCATGCCTATGCCGAGGCCACGGTTCCGAAGATCACTGTTATTGTCAGAAAGGCATATGCGGGCGCCTATATTGCCATGGGGAGCCAGTATATCGGGGCTGATCTTGTCTATGCCTGGCCAGGAGCAGAAATTTCCAGTGTAGCCCCAAAAACCGCGGCCAGTATCCTGTTCAAGAGGGAAATTGCCAAGGCCAAGGATGAGAAGGAGGTCGAGGCTCTGCACCAATACTATTATGAAAAATATATTAACCCGTATAGGGCAGCCTCCTTAAGACATATCAACGATATAATAGAACCTAAGCAAACAAGGCCGCTTTTGATAAAATCGCTTGAGCTTTTAAGAGGAAAAACGCAGATTAGACCAGAGAGAAAGCATGGAAATATCCCGCTGTAACATAAATACGAAGGGAACACAGTAGATGAATTTTGACTTAAGCGAAGATATTATTGCAATACAGGATGTAGCTCGTAAGTTTGTCCAAAATGAAGTTTTACCCAGAGTGGCAGAAGATGAAAAAAATCATACCTTTCAGAGAGATATCGTCAAAAAAATGGGAGACCTGGGTTTTTTCGGGTGTCCCGTACCTGAAGAATACGGAGGATCAGGTCTTGGCTTTCTGGCCCATACAGTGGTTACGGAGGAAATATCAAAGGCCAGTGGTTCGCTCCGAGCTGGCTTTAACATGCAAACCATGGGGACAGCCAGAGAGATCTTTCAGTTTGGAACCGAGGAACAGAAACAGAAATATATCCCCAAACTGATCAGCGCCGAATATTTGGGGTGCATCGGGATCACTGAGCCTAATGCGGGTTCAGACGTCAGCGGCATGAAGACCAAGGCAGTAAAAAAGGGGGATAAGTATATTTTATCTGGCTCAAAAAACTGGATTACCTATGCCCAAGTGGCTGATGTTGGGATTATTTACGCATATACAGATACACAACAAAAATACAAGGGGATGTCAGCATTCATTGTTGATATGAGTTCTAAAGGGATTAGCACCGGCCCCTCAGCCGAAAAAATAGGCTGGCGTGCAACTCCTACGGGGGAGCTATACTTTGATGATGTAGAGGTACCCGCGGAAAATTTACTCGGGCAAGAAGGCAAAGGTTTCAAGTACTGTATGGCTTCACTTAGTAACACCAGATTAACAGCTGCGGCCGGTGGTGTAGGGGTGAGTCAGGGTTTGATTGATGAGGCCATAAAATATGCCAAAGAGAGAGAACAATTTGGCAGACCTATCGGTAAATTTCAGATGGTCCAAGAGGAGTTGGGCCGAATGATTGTAGAAACAGAGGCCGCCCGGTTACTGACTTACAGATGTGCCATGCAAAAGGATGTGGGAAACATCCACAATACCCTGGAGACGAGTATGGCTAAATACTATTCATGCGATGTTGCATCGAGGGTGGCTGATGGTGCATTGAGGATCCTCGGTGCTTATGGTTATTCAACCGAATATCCAGTAGAAAGACTTCTTAGGGATGCCAAGCTCTACCAGATACTCGAAGGATCTGCAAATATTCATAAAATGATCATTGCCACTGATGCCTTAGGGTACAGGAAGGCGAACAGATGAACAATAAGCAGAAAAATACGCTTCCGCTTCAGGACATAAAAATTTTGGACCTCACAAGGCTTATTCCTGGTGCAGTCTGCACATCCATTCTCGGGGATGCTGGGGCCGAGGTTATTAAAGTAGAAGAGCCTAATATAGGCGATTATGAACGTCAGATCCGCCCCCTTATCGGTTCCATGGCATCACGCTTTCTTATCCTGAACCGAAATAAAAAGAGTATTGCATTGAATTTGAAAGAGGATAAGGGCCAAGAGATCTTTCTGGAAATGGCAAAAGAGGCCGATGTTCTTGTGGAAGGATTTAGACCTGGTACCATGAAACATCTCGGACTCGATTATGAGTCACTTCGAAAGATTAATCAAAGACTTATCTACTGCTCTATTTCCAGTTTTGGCCAGGACGGACCGTACCGGGATGTAGTGGCCCATGATATCAATATCCTGGGTATGGCGGGTTTTTTTGATATCACGGGGACAAAAGAAGGTAGGCCGGTGATCCCGGGCGTTCAAATTGCCGATTCTGTTGCAGGGATGAATGGTGCCTTAGGGATTTTTATTGCTCTGATAAGCCGAGAGAAGACGGGCAGGGGCCAGTTGATTGACATATCCATGTTTGATGGGATCATGTCCTGGATGTTTGATGCGACCAGGTATGTATTTGCGGGAGAGGAGGTTCCTGCTAAAGGGCTGGGAAGACTGTGGGGCGGCTTCCCAAACTATAACCTCTATGAAACAAAAGATGGAAAATACATAACCGTTGGTTCTTTAGAGACCAAGTTCAAGAGAATCCTTCTGAAAAAGCTCGGAAGGGATGATCTTGCCGGAGAAGAAGATGGATTGACTTCCTTAGAGCTAAAGGAGACTGATGTCGAGTTGAATTCCTTCTTGCAAGATACCTTTATTACCAAGACAAGAGATGAATGGATGGAGGACTTGGGTGAGTTGAACATCTGCGTTGGGCCGGTAAATAGTATGGAAGAGGCTCTATCTCACCCCCAGACAGTTTTTCGAGAGATGGTGAAAGAGGTAAAGCATCCATCTGTTGGAAGAATAAAACAGATGGGATTTCCTCTGAAGTTTTCAGATATATTAAATGGCATAAATAGACTTCCGGCACCAATATTGGGCGAACATACAAGAGAAATCCTGGGCCGCTTAGGATATGATGAAAACGAAATCAATGGCTTGGTGAAAGCAAAGACCATACGTGATTGATGGTTTGAAACCCTTTCCTCGTAAGAT
>JADFWK010000096.1 GCA_015223015.1 Pseudomonadota bacterium | reverse complement strand
TTGTTCACTTGGGATAAAAGCGTGTGCAGTAAGGAGATTTCAGCTAAAATGAAGCAGATAATCCAATATAAAAGGGCTTGACAAAAGTGTCAAGTGTTAAATATATAAGGTCTTTAATAAGTCTGATTTATTACGAAAAAGGAGGACGGATTTTGGCTATAGTTACTACTTTTCAGCGGGCTTTGAATACTAGCCGATTAGATCCTTATCCTGTGGACATCCTGAAGAGGGTAGATCGGCCTACTACTTTGATCAACGAGGCTGACGTTGAAAGGGTAGATGAGCGGGAGAGCGGTTTCAACCGGGCTCAGAGAGGTGATTTTGGGCCCTACCTTCAGAGGGAGAGATCGCGTTTTGTGGGAAAATATCCGCTTTCCGGGGCAATCGCGAAGATGTCGGGTATCCTGGCCGATGCGGTGGACGGGATCGTTGCTGCGAATAAAGCACCACTGCCTGATGATCCCGAGGTGATGGCCCGTCATATCAAGGAGACAGCATATTTTCTGAGGGCGGACCTGGTAGGAATCTGCGAATTACCGCCGTATGCTGTTTACAGCCACAGCATGGAAACCGGTGACCCAATAGAGCTCAACCATAAATACGCCATTGCAATCGTAATTGATCAAGACTGGAAGACTGCAGAGGCGGCTGTTGGTAATGACTGGATTAGTGCTGCTATGAGTTTTGTGGCATATTCTACCTCGGGTTTCATTGCCTGTATTTTGGCTGATTATATTCGCAGACTGGGGTATCCTGCCCGGGCGCACCATGCACGAAATTACCAGGTTGTTGTTCCTCCTATTCTGCTCTGGGCAGGGATAGGTGAAATGTGCCGTGTCGGCGATATTGTGCTAAATCCCTTCTTGGGAACAAGGTTCAAGGCAGCAATTGTGACCACAGATCTGCCTCTTGCGATTGACAAACCCATAGATTTCGGGCTTCAGGATTTTTGTTCCAAATGCGGGCAGTGTGCCCGGTATTGTCCCTCGGGATCCATTCCCTTTGGTAAAAAGGCGACCCATATGCATAATGGGTATGAAAAATGGGCGAATGATGTAGACAAGTGTACCAAGCAAAGGGTAGGTAACAAGACAGGGGCCAGTTGCGGAGTGTGCATTAATGTGTGTCCCTGGAACAAGCCATACACGCCCTTTCACAGGTTTATCCAATGGACCATGAGAAACATCCCTTTTGCCAGGAGATTTGGACCTTGGGGGGATGAAATGATGGGCTATGTGAAACCGAAACTCGAAAGGAAATGGTGGTTTGACCTGGAGGACGTGGATGGCGTGCTCACGGTCCCTTCCAGGGCAGGTGAGCGAGGAAATAATATACCGAAATAATTGAATGAAGGGTAATGAAAGAGGGACCTTTTTGAACAAGCGGGCGGCCAATTTTTGGGGCATCTACTATGGCTGGATCATTGTGGCTGTAGCCTTGATGTCTATGGCCTTTTGGTTTGGGATTCGCTCGAGCTTCTCGGTATTCTATGTTGCCCTGTTGGAAGATTTCCCATGGAGCCGAGGTGAGACAGCGGGAGTGCAATCCATGGCCCTTATCACCTATACCATTATGGCGCCCCTCGTAGGCGGGCTCATCGACCGTTTTGGGCCCCGGCGGATTATCGGCACGGGAATTCTCCTCCTCGCTTTGGGGCTGATTCTGTGCGCATCTGTAAGATCGCTCGCTCGGTTCTATTTCTACTATGGGGTGATTATGGGCGCTGGTATTACCTGTATCAGCATCGTCCCGTATTCGGCAATTCTAGCCCACTGGTTTGAAGAAAGGCGGGGAATGGCGAGCGGTATTGCTGTTTCCGGGATGGGGCTCGGGACCTTTCTTCTGGTTCCACTCTCTCAGTACTTCATTGATTTGTGGGGGTGGAGGCTTGCCTTTGTGGGATT
Organism: Pseudomonadota bacterium; assembly: GCA_015223015.1. GTDB lineage: Bacteria > Desulfobacterota > DSM-4660 > Desulfatiglandales > B25-G16 > JADFWK01. Next base: position 1,611 of record JADFWK010000096.1, on the reverse strand, counting down.
TGGAGTGCTGGTTCTAGCCATCCTATTCCCCCTCAACATCATATTCCTCAAGCATAAGCCTCAAGAGCTTGGCCTGATGCCCGATGGGTTGCAGGGAGTGGTACAGCATGGTGGAAGAGAGGTAAAGGAAATGGACTCGAGCTGGGCAGCAATTGACTGGACCCTAAAAAAGGCTTTGGGAACCAGAAATTTCTGGGCCTTAGTTGCATTCCCATTTCTGGGCGTTATAGGCACATACATAGTTCTCGTTCACCATGTTAGATTTCTGGTTGACGTAGGGATCGACAAGATGACGGCTGCCTTCATCTTTGCTCTGGCGGGTGTTATCTCCTCGTTTTTTCGTATCTTTTGGGGTTGGCTGTCTGATCGTATCGGGAGAGAGAAGACATACACCATGGGGATGATCTGTATCTGCATCGGGGTAGGCTCCCTTTTGCTGATAGACATTCTGGGAGGCAAGGTGCTGGTTTATTTGTTTTTTATTTTCTTTGGCATAGGGTGGGGGGTAACGGCACCTATATATATGTCTGTGGCAGCAGACCTCTTTAAAGGGAGGATGTTTGGACTCATATATGGCATTGTAGAGGGGGGCATTGGTATTGGAGGTGCCTTTGGAGCCTGGGTGGCGGGATACATTTTTGACACCACTCAGACCTATCAAGGGGCCTTTGCCCTTGCAATCTTTGCCTACATACTATCCAGTCTCTTTATCTGGTTGGCAGGTCCCCGTAAGGTCCGCGCCAGGTAAAAACAAGGACCGGAAGACAGAGGTACTTTAAAGACATGGCGTTGAGAAAAACATTGACAAGGGAGTCTTTATTTAATACGTAGTATTTTTAATAGGTCAGACCAATTCCTACCAGATGAGATACTTCGCAAACTACATCGAGACAGGAAATGGCCCTCAGTAGAACGAGAGAAGCGGTAATGAACGAGGCGGTATTTAAACCGTTGGAAAAGAAACGGTACTCTGAGCAGATCGCTGAGTTGATGCAGCACAAGATCCTGCGGGGTCACCTTGAAACTGGCACAAACCTTCCCTCAGAAAAGGACCTTGCACTGGAGTTTCAGGTGAGCCGCTCGGTGATCAGAGAGGCGCTCCGAATCCTGGAGGTCTCCGGCCTCGTTAACATCAAGAAGGGACCGACAGGGGGAATTTTTGTCTCCGATGTCTATCATAAACCCATAACAAATTCCTTAAACAACCTGATTACCTCGGGTGAGATTACCATAGACCATCTCTTCGACGTCCGCTTGCTTATCGAACCATATATCGCCATGGAAGCAGCACTCCATGCAAAAGATGAGGATATAGAAAAGCTGAAGGATTTAATCACCGATTCGTCTCTGCACCAGGATGATCCGATCCTTCTTAAGAGAAATAACCTCAAATTTCATCTCCTGTTGGCAAAGGCCTCGGGGAACCCGGTGTTATCACTTCTCTTGGAGTCGGTGATTGAACTCCTGGCCAAAACTACCCTCGATTTCTTGGATCTGTCTCTGGAAAGACACTTCTTTCAGGTCCATGAAGGTATCTTCCAGGTCATTGCACAAAGAAAACCGGAGGAGGCCAAGCGGCTCATCAGAGAGGATATCCTGGATACAAAAGAA
>JADFWK010000095.1 GCA_015223015.1 Pseudomonadota bacterium | reverse complement strand
GCATGATCCACTTTGCCCTGATCCACAAGCCAGGCCGCCTCATAATAGAGATTTCTGGCAGCTCTTGCCCAGGTGGCCATCTCAGCAATTTTAAATTGCGTAACCTGAAAGGAAGCCAATGGCGCACCAAACTGATGTCGATCCTTGGTATGGCGAATAGACTCCTCAAGTGCTGCACGGGCTAGGCCGACCGCCTGAGCGGAGATATGAAGTCGTGTCCGATTAAAAAAGGCCATTAACTCATGAAATCCTTCGCCTTCTTTGCCCACCAGATTGGCTAATGGTACCTGGGCATTACGTAAAACAATTTCAGCCGTATCTGATGCCCGAATGCCCATCTTGCCAATGATTTTTTTCGATGTGTATCCTGGTGTATCTGTTTCAACCAAAATAAAACTATGGCGTTCATGACGGCTCGGATTCTTTGGATCAGTTTGACAGAAAACCACTATATACTTGGCAATGTTACCGTTTGTGGCAAACATCTTGTTACCATTAATCACCCATGTATCGCCCTCTTTGACTGCCGTGGTGGCAGCACTGGTCACATCTGAACCTGCATCAGGCTCTGTAATGGCGTTCCCCATAATTGCTTGTCCTGAGACCAATTGAGGAAGTATCGTCTTTTTCTGATCCTCAGAACCAAAAAGATCAACAAGCTCAGAGCCGAATGTAGTGGACAAAACAGCTTGCCCTATTCCCGGATCTACGGCCCAGAACTCCTCGCTTATAAGACAATGCTCTAAGAAGCCCATACCTGCACCACCATAAGCGGGAGGTATAAACACACCAACAAAACCTAGCTCACATGCCTTGCGCCATATATCTAGGTCAAATGTCTCTTCACGATCAAATTCAAGTGCCCGATCAGGAAACTCACCCAAGGCGAATTTCCGCGCAGCCTTCACGATATCCCGCTGTTCCTTACTAAGCGTAAAATCCATAATCCACTCCTATAGAAGGAAAGTTCTTTCGCAACATTTTACCTCATTGAAGTCTGATTTTATACCTGAAAGCCGACTGCTGATTGCAAAAGACTTATTTATTTCGCAAATTTTTCAGTCAACAAAGGCAATACCTTAAACATATCTTCCACAATGCCATAATGTGCAATAGTAAAGATGGGAGCCCTTGGGTCTGTGTTGACAGCGATAATGGTGTCAGCATTTTTCATGCCAGCCTGGTGTTGATATGCACCGCTGATGCCAAAGGCGATATATATTTTTGGCCTGACTGTCTTTCCTGATGTTCCCACCTGCCTGCTTTTTGGAAGCCATTCCTCATCGGCAACCGGACGAGAACAGGAAAGGGTGGCCCCTATAGAATCAGCAAAATCCTGCACTAACGAGATGTTTTCCGGCTTTCCTATTCCTCTCCCTATGGAAACAAGAATATCAGCAGCGGCGATATCCACATCCTTAAGCTCAGCTTCTATGTAGCCTAAAAATTGTCGCCCTTTCAGGTCCGTCCAAGAAGGCGCGGGAACAGTTTGGGTATCAGCAGATTTACCCTGCTCCACTTCAGCATCAAAGGAGCCTGGCCGTAAAGTTATCAGGTATTGATCAGACGGTTTCATGGTTAATTGCGCGTTGATCTTGCCACCATAAATCTGCCTTAAAACATCAAGTTTTTTATCCACTACGTTTACCGCCACACAATCGGTTACCAGCGGAAGAGACAGGCGTGCTGCCATGACAGGTGCCAGGTCCATTCCCATTGCTGTATGGCCAATCACGGTTACGATGGGGTTGCGGCTTTTTATGACCGTTTCTATGGCCATAAGATAGTGATCTGCGTTATAATGAGCCAGTTCAGGATCCTCCATTAAAAGGATCGTATCGCACGCACCTTTCAATCTATTTGACAAATCAGATGCCTCATGCCCTAAAAAGAGAGCGGTCACTGCCATGTCATTTTCTTTGCCAAGCTGGTTGGCTATGGTAAGCATTTCAAAGGTGATATCTCGAAGCTCTCCATCTCTATGTTCAGCGAGTACCACAATCTCTTCCATCTATATCACCCCCTTATCTAGGACAATTTGAGCCGTCTTTTCGCAGATTTCATCAAGGCTCCCTTCTAAAATTTCAGCTCCTTCCCCAACTGGAGGAAGTGAAAGTTTCTGCGAAGCTACGTGGGAGCCCTTAACACCAATTTCCTCTTCGGATAGTCCAAGCTCTTCTGAATCAGTTTCCCTAATCTCGATCTTTCGTACCTTTTGAATCCCCATAATAGAGACATACCGCGGACTATTAATCCCAGTTTGAATAGTAAGAATTGCAGGCATTGGTATTTGCAGCTTTTCCTCGGTATTTGACTCCAACTCCCTGCGTACTATCATTGTACCTTCATTGATCTCAATTCCAACAACAAGAGATGCATAAGGAAGACCTAACAATTCTGCAAGGATAAGGCCTACTTGGGCCCATCCATTATCAGAACATTGGACACCTGTGAACAGTAGATCGAATGACAAATCTCGGATTGCACGGTAAATACCCTTTGCAATACCCGCTGCATCGGATAACTCAAAGCCCTCCTCATTAATAAGAATAGCCTCGTCCGCTCCCATTGCCAGGGATGTTCTTAGCACATCCTCACAATCCTCATCTCCTAAGGTAACCACAGTTACCTTTCCTCCATGCTCCTCTTTGATTCGCACAGCCTCCTCAACGGCATAGTTGTCCCATTCATTGATATCCATTTCCAGGTCTTCCTTGAGAATCTCCGTGCCTTCCTTGTTGATCTCAAGCTCAGCATCGGTAACCTCTGGTACCTGTCTCACACATACGACAATATTCATTGTTACCACCTCCGTATTTGCTCAATAAAGTGTGAAAAATAAATTTCCCGATTTAACAGGAAAGCCTCACAGTTATGTAACAGAGCCCGTTTCGTTACTCCCTATCATTTGACAATTAAGCTTTGTCATTTGTCACTTTTCAGACCCAGCGCCATCGCCACTAATTCATTCAAATCCATCACCTGCAAGGAATCCTCTAGCCCAGTGGTCTTGCGGGCATCTTCCAGCATGATCAGACACAGTGGACAGGCGGTGATAAGGATCTCTGCGCCGGTGTCCTCTGCCTCCCTGATCCGGATTTCTGACATCTTTACATCCGCATCCAGATCTTCCTGCCATATCCTGTCTCCTCCTCCGCCACAGCAAAGGCTGTTCGCCCTGGTATGGACCATCTCCACTATCTGCACCCCAGGGATTGCGCCGATGACCTCTCGGGGAGCATTAAAAATATGATTATGGCGACCCAAATAGCAGGGATCATGATAGGTCACTTTTACATTGAGGGGCCTTTCAAATTTTAGAGAACCTGATGCAACAAGCTCTCTTAGAATCTGTGTATAGTGACGAACACGGAACTCCACCTGCTTATCAGGAGGCTTTAAGGCCTGAAATGCCGGGTATTCATTGCGAAAGGTGTGAAAACAATGGGGAGATGAAGTAACTATATCATGGATTTCATAGTGTTGAAATAATTCTACACAATCCTCCATCTGCTTCTCAAAAAGCCCATCCTCTCCCACACGACGGGCGATGTCTCCACAGCATGGCTCCTTTTTACCCAAAGTAAAAAAAGGGGCTCGGGCATGTTTTAAAATTAAGGCAAATGAGCGGGCCAATTCCTGAGCCCGAATATCCATTGAGGTCGTGCACCCCACAAAATAACAAAGCCCTTCTATCTTCTCACTCTGGCTGATGTCTGGTATCTCGAGAGTTCCTGACCATTGTGTGCGCTTTTTCTTTGTGGCCTCCCAGGGATTATTGTATTTATAGAGGTTTTTCAAACTCTGGGTCAAAAGTGCAGGCATCTGGGTGCCCTCTTCCACCAACTTGCTTCTTGCCTGTCGAATAGAATCCAATGTGGCCACATATACAGGACACACATCAAGACAGGCTCTGCAAGTGGTGCAGTGCCAGATTTTCTCAGGCTCAAATCCCTGCTCTTTTGTATATCTTTTGGTAATCCAGTTTTTAAACCAGCCAAGATGGTTTAAGGGATGATACATCATCAAACGATTATTCCTGGCCCAGACAATAAAATCTCTGGGAGAAAAAGGTTCACCGGCACCGGTTGCAGGGCACACTTCCACACAGCGACCGCAACGGGTACAGGCATCAAAAAAAATCATATCCCGGTAAGAAAAAACTTCGTCATCCGGGGATCGTGTCTCCACTGGGATTGCCTGAAGGGCTTGGTTCTCCAAATATATGCTGGCCGGCGCAGCCAGAATATGAAAAAGTTTACAGAAAGGAATATATGCGATGAGACCCAGGCTCATAAGTGCGTGAACCCACCATAAATAAGGGTAGATAGACTGAGCGCTCTGGGGTTGAGTGAAAAGAAGACTTATCCAAAAACCTGCAAATGACCACGTGCCCCACTCCGGTCTTTGGACAGCAAGCCGAACTCCTTCTACAACAAACCCTGAAAGGACGACCACAAAAAGCAGGATTATCACGATAAGGTCATCGAAACGATTTTCCAGGCGTGGCACACGCTGGAGATATCGGCGTATCAGGGCCCAAACGATGCCTATCATTAACATCAATCCCACAACCTCAAGGCATGTTGCATACCAGATATACACAGATCCGCT
>JADFWK010000094.1 GCA_015223015.1 Pseudomonadota bacterium | reverse complement strand
CTCACCTCCATTTCAGGACCAAACATCATCCCACCCACCAGGCCAGCAAACTCATCCACTGGTTCAACATCGTTTAAGATACCCCAGGCCAGTGTCCAGCACCGGGCTGTACGATAGATATCATAGCCACCGCCACCAGTAGCTAGAATCTTGCCGCATAACCCCTTGAGTTCCCGAACGATCGCCGTATACGAATTGTTTGTGAGCATAAGGTCAGTCAACGGATCAGACACCAGGGAATCTGCACCTAATTCAGCAACTAAGATATCCGGCTGAAAACCCTTGATAAGGGGAACGACGACCCGGTTAAAGACCTCTAGATAAACCTCATCATCTGTCTTCGGGGGTAACGGGATGTTCACCGTGAATCCCTCACCACTGCCTTCTCCTGCTTCCTCTACAAAGCCCGAGTATGGATAGATATGTTTTCCCGATTCATGCATGGATATGAATTGGACCCTGTTTTCACTGGAAAATTCTTCTTGAACAGCATTTCCGTGATGCGCATCAATATCCATGTAGGTAATTCTCGCGTTACGATCGACTGCCTCTTTAATGGCTATAACGAGATCATTGATGTAGCAAAATCCCTCTGCCCGGGATCGGTAGGCGTGATGATACCCGCCCAGCGGATTAAACACGATGTCAGCGTCCTGATCCAGTATTTTTATCATTCCCTCCCAGGTTGCACCTGCACATTTCCTGGACCAGTCATAGATGCCCGGGAGCGGAGGATTATCCTCTGACCCAATGCCATATTTGAGCATTTCCTGAAATATTTCGCCCTCTCCGACACGTCGAAGCACATCAAGGTAATCTTGGCTGTGGGCAAGAAGAAGCTTTTCGTGTGTAAGCGATGGGGGTTTTTTCAGGGTCATGTATTCTCGATCCAAAACCCCATAGCGGTAACAGAGTTCGAGGGTTTTCTGGGCTCGTTCAGGCTTAAAGGGGTGGTCTGGTCCAAAATCATATCGGGCCAGGTCGTTTGAATAGTAGAAGATGGAATGCAATTCACTTATCCTGTATTGTTACTGCGCCGGATCCTCCAAAGTCTCCTTGACCAATTCTTTGAGCCGGCCTGGATCAATAGGTTTGGTGAGATATAGGTTGCACCCGCACTCCTCTTCACTTTGTAAATCCCTCGGCTCGGTTTTTGCGGTGAGCATGATTATCTTGACCTTCCTCATTTCGTCATCTCGCTTACGCACCTCTCTGGCGAGATCAAAACCGGTCATTTTGGGCATCACTACATCCAGAATCAACAGATCAAACTGTTCTTGATCCAAAATCTCCAATGCCTCCTGACCTCGGGTGGCGACCCTTACCTCACACTCTGAAGAGGTGAACAGTTCCTGAAGGGCCTCGAGCACCAGTATGTCGTCATCAACAATCAAAATTCTATGGGGCATTGCTTCCCTCCGGCTCGTGGTTGGCACTATCTCGCCCACCTCCACCTAGATAAACCGGCAGGCCTACAACAAATATTGTACCTTTATTCAACCGGCTCTTAACCTCGATTTTACCCTGATGGGCCTCCACAATGCGATAACTAATGGAAAGCCCGAGACCGATACCCCTATCAGAGTCTTTGGTGGTAAAAAAGGGGTTAAATATCTGTTCTATCTCCTCTGCTGTCATGCCGGTACCTGTATCGGTGACCCTCAGCTCAACTTGCCGGCCTCTTTGATTGAAATCTGTTTGAATGGTTAATACCTTTTGCGAGCTCTCCTTCATGGCATCTCCGGCGTTGGAGATGAGATTCAGGAGGACCTGCTCGATCTGGTTCTTGTCCCCCAACACCCGAGGTAGATTATCACCCAGTTTAAGCTCCAGTTCTATGGCCTGATTGAGCAACTGTTGTCGAGTGATCTCCATGACTGACAATACAGCATCATTGAGATCCATTGCGGTAAACTCAAATTCAGAGTGTCGGGAAAACTCCCTGAGTTTTTGTACGATTTTTTGGATCCGCTTGTTACACTCCTTAAGCAGCACGACCCTACTTTTCAATTCCGGGCTATCATCTGTTTCGCTTTCTAACAAATGGAGAAAGGTATCGGATGCCATAAGAGGGTTATTGATCTCGTGGGCCACCCCAGCTACCAGATCACCCAAGGCCCTCATCTTAACTGCCTGGATCAATTCTGCTTGGGTTGCAGACAGTTTTTCCGAGAGCTTTTTCTTGGCAGTGATATCCTGAAAAACCCCCATAGTTCCTACAATTTCGCCATAGTCATCATACAGGAGGGTGTCTGAGGTTCTAATGGTGATAATCCTTTCTCCAACCTTTATGTCGAAGACATAATCCCGTATCCGTCCAAACTCTTTCAGTTTATCCATAATTCGACGTGCCTGATCAATGCCGTCCTTATAATAGTCGGATATATGTTTCCCGACTATCTGGTGGCCACGTAACCCTATAAGCTCCCTGAATGCCCGGTTGGCATAGGTTATGTACCCCTTCGTGTCCGTTGTAACGATAGCGTCAATAGAGCTTCCCAGGATGTTTTCCATGAAATTTTTTGAGCTCCTGAGCTCCTTTTCCAACCGAAATATGTTGGGCATGTCCTGCGTTATCTCAACGATGCCTTCGGGTCTTCCTTTAGAGTCTTTCAGGCAGGTAATGGTGGAGAATGCAGGGAAGAGGTGTCCATCCTTATGCTGGCGAAGCAGTCTCTCTTCTGCCCAGCCTTCACTCCTCACGCGCTCAGCAATATCCTCAAAGAGATGCGCCTTCTGGTCATCTTCTGAAAAAGTGAGTTCCGGCAGATACCTATCTTTTGCCTCTTCTGCCGTATATCCAAACAAATTGGCTGCCCCCTGATTGAACACGATAATTTTGCCATCAAAATCCATAACGACAATAGCAGTATACGTTGCAGAGTCAAGTATACTGTTCAAAATCCTGGGGGCAGCCATATTGTATCTTTCTAGCGAAGCTTTGCCTCAAACCGACGAGCCGAGGAGAATTCTTGCCGTTCCCCTATCTTGCCCTCAAAAACAGGAAAGGTCAAATCGAACGTTCTTGTTTTTCTACACAACCCTCTCGGCTACCAACTTATCAACAACACTGGGATCGGCCAGGGTGGTGGTATCACCGAGTTGGTCTATATCTCCAGAGGCAATCTTCTTTAAGATCCGGCGCATAATCTTTCCGCTTCTCGTCTTGGGAAGACCATCAGCCCACTGAAGCTTTTCTGGTGTTGCAATAGGCCCGATCTCTGTCCTCACATGTTTTACCAGTTCCTTTTTAAGCTCATCGGTCTTTTCTACACCACTATTCAAGGTAACAAAGGCATAGATAGACGTTCCTTTTATTTCATGCGGGTACCCGACCACCGCTGCCTCGGCCACTTTGGGGTGGGAAACAAGGGCACTTTCGACTTCTGCTGTGCCCATCCGGTGGCCCGAAACATTGATAACGTCATCTATGCGACCGGTAATCCAGTAGTAACCATCTTCATCCCTTCGTGAGCCGTCCCCGACTGCGTATTTCCCTGGAAATTGGACAAAATATGTCTCCTCGAATCTTTTCGAGTCACCATAGACTCCTCTCATTAATCCAGGCCATGGTCGCTTTATACACAGAGCACCTGAACACGGCCCCTCGAGCTCTTTGCCATCATCGTCCACGATGCAGGGCTCTATCCCAAAGAAAGGCACCGTAGCCGAGCCCGGCTTAATATCGATAGCCCCGGGAAGGGGTGTTATGAGAATCCCCCCGGTCTCAGTCTGCCACCAGGTGTCCACTATGGGGCATCGACCATTGCCAATGGTGTTATAATACCACAGCCAGGCCTCAGGATTAATGGGTTCACCAACGGTTCCCAGGAGTTCCAGAGTGCTTAGGTTGTGTTTCTTAACCCATTCATCGCCTTCTTTAGCAATAGCCCGTATCGCAGTGGGGGCTGTGTAAAAAAGGTTAACCTTGTATTTTTCAACTACATCCCAAAATCTTCCGGGATCCGGATACGTGGGAACACCTTCAAAGATAATGGAAGTAGCACCATTACAGAGTGGTCCGTACACGATATAAGAATGACCCGTAACCCAGCCAATGTCGGCGGTACACCAAAAGATATCCTCTTCGTGGTAGTCGAAAACGAGCTTGTGGGTTACGGCCACAAAAACAAGATAACCTCCGGTAGTATGCAATACCCCTTTTGGTTTCCCCGTGGAGCCTGAGGTATAAAGGATGAAGAGAGGATCCTCTGCATCCATTTCCTCGGGCGGGCAGTCAGCATCTACCTTTGCCATTTCCTCATGATACCACGTATCTATCTTATCATTCCAGTTTACCTCAACGTTTGCCCTCTTGACCACGATATTTGTCTCAACAGTAGGGCATTCTTTTAGTGCTTCATCGGCATTGTTTTTGGTGGGCACGGCCTTTGCGCCTCTGAAGGTCCCGTCACAGCAGATCAGGGCCTTTGAGTCACAGTCCTGGACCCTATCCCGAAGGGAGTCTGCGGAAAACCCGCCAAAGATTATGCTGTGGATAGCGCCAATTCGAGTACAGGCCAGCATGGTAATAGCAAGCTCCGGGATCATTGGTAAGTAGATAGACACCCGATCACCCTTTTTGACCCCTTTTGCCTTTAAGACATTTGCAAACTTGCATACCTCTTCATGAAGCTGTTTGTAGGTATACGTTCTGCCATCTGATGGATTATTGCCCTCGAAAATAATGGCGGTCTTGTCACCTCTCTTTTCAAGGTGCCGATCAAGACAGTTGTAAGAGACATTCAGTTTTCCATTTATAAACCATTTGTGCTCGGGGGATTTGTCCCAATCATATTCACAAACCTTATCCCATTTCTTGAACCAGGTAACATATTCATCGCCTATTTCGCCCCAAAATCCTTCCGCATCGTCAATAGAGCGCTGCCACATCTCCTTATATTGTTCCACGCTATTAATATACGCCCTCTTCTTCCATTTCTCCGATACCGGAAAGATTTTCCCTTCGAGAGATACCTCTTTATTCATGTCTAATTCTCCTTTCTAAAATCATTTCTAACGAATGGTAAATTATTGCTGAGCTATGGTTAGAATCATCTCCCAGCAATCGCCACTTGATCCAATACGTTTAAAGCCAACATTTCGGTAAAGGGAAATTGCAATAAAATTTTTTCTTTCTACATTCAGCCAAAGGGTGGAGAGATTTTCCTGGTGTGCCCAATCTATAACGTAGAGGGTTATGGCGGTACCAATTCCCTGTCTCTGAAAATCCTGATGAACAAAGATAAAGTATTCAGCCCAGTTTACCGGCATAGAAAAAAGGCTGGCATGTCCAATTACCATATCTTCGTGCAAGGCCAGGAGATTTGTACCATTGCCAATCATATCTTGGGTCCATTGGTGTCTTTTGTCTTGATCGATGGGGGGGAGCCCCTGCACAGACCCAAGTAGGCTGTAGGTATCATACATCTGTATGAGCGATGAAAAATACCTCTCTTCATAAGGGACTATGGTAACAAGATGGCCCTTTTTGCTCTCTACGGTCTTTGTTGATGAAAAGAATCTCATTTCTTGCCCTTACCATATCTCAGCACTCCTCCTCACCTCAAGCCAGCGCCTCTGGGAGCGGGTGAGGGGTCCGATCTGCTCTTCGATCCACT
>JADFWK010000093.1 GCA_015223015.1 Pseudomonadota bacterium | reverse complement strand
GTCTCCAGATCTTCGGGGTACTCCCCTTTCTTTCCGGGGATGAATGCCTGATCTTTATAGAGCAGATTCAGTTTTTTCGCCTCCTGTATAAGCCCTGTTCTGAATTTTGGATGTGCTATGGATATTAGTTCCATTGCACGTTCTCTGATGTTTTTCCCATGCAGATATGCTATCCCGTACTCTGTTATGACATAGTGAATATCACCCCTGTTTAGAGTGACGCCTGCTCCCTCTTTGAGAAAGGGCACTATTCTTGAAACCGTACCATTTTCTGCAGTTGATTGCATGGTGAGTATTGTCTTGCCATTAGACGACAAAATGGCACCTCTCATAAAGTCGGCCTGTCCCCCTATCCCACTATAAAATATCTTTCCTATAGATTCTGCGGTTGCCTGACCGGTAAGGTCAGCTTCTAGGGCACTGTTTATGGCAACTATGTTGTTATGCTGAGCAATAACCAGGGGATTATTGGTATAGTCGATGGTCCTAAACTCTACGCTTGGATTATCATGGATATATTCATAGGTCTTGTCTTTACCCATACAGAAGGTTGCCACTGTTTTTCCACGATTAATGCTCTTTTTCGTATTATCGATAACGCCAGCCTTCATCAGCTCCACAACACCATCACTCAATAGTTCGGTATGTATTCCGAGATGCTTCTTGGAGCGGAGGTTGGATAGAATTGCATTTGGTATGCTTCCATATCCAACCTGAATGGTGTCCCCATCCTTGATGATCCGTGCAACATACTCCCCGATCCGTTGCGCAATTTCACCGGGAACCTCTGTCTCATACTCCAACAAGGGCTCGTCATGGGGGATAATAAAATCTACTCCGTCTATGTGAATGAATGTGTCCCCGTGTACTCGGGGCATATGGGAATTGATTTGCGTTATTACTACTGAGGCATTCCTTACAGCCGCTTGGGTAATATCAACACTGATACCGAGACTCATATAGCCATGATCATCTGGGGGCGAGGTCTGTACCATAGCCACATCAACAGGCACCAGTTTCCGATCGAATAACTCGGGCACCTGCGACAAGAATATGGGGGTATAATCTGCAATGCCCTTATTGACTGCATCTCTCGTATTGTTTCCTATGAAGAAAGAGTTATGCCTGAAGTTGCTTTTGAACTTCTCATCGGTATAGGGCGCAACACCAAGGGTCCACACGTGGAAGACCTCAGTATCAAAAAAGGCCTTGGGATGAGACTCCACGTACTTTATAAGGGCCTGAACAAGGTATTGAGGCTCACCGCAGGCGGTACCGATAAATATCCGATCCCCCCGATGTATGTTGCTAAACACCTTGTCTTCAGAGACGAATTTGTCAGGATAGATACCCTTCCACTTTGTGTAATCTTGGGTTTTTTTCATGATCTTATCACCTTTACAGAACAGTCAAGAATGATGGCTGTTTACAGTAGATAAATACCAGTTTCACATACATCTATACCACAGGCAACATCATCGGATTCAGAAAAATTTCAACAGAAACTCGACGGGTTCCACCCTCTCCACGATCATTTTTCAGTATATTTTCAACCGAGTGACCGTCTATTCTGGATAGGGCATTTAATGTGGCCCCACGCCCAATAACTGTTTATGACCCTCAAGACCTTTGAGAGCGCATCCGATTCCACGACTGCCTTGAGAGCGTTTAGGCCCTTTTCTTACTGGGGATCACGAAGACAGGAAACCGGCTATGCCGGGAGACCCTTTCAGCAACACTTCCGAAAAATACATGTTCTATTCCTGTCCTGCCGTGGGTACCTGTGACAATAAGATCTACCTTCTCCTTCTCTGCAAATTCGAGTATTTCCTCATCTTCCCTACCACCTCTGGTAATGATTTCAAATTTAATCTCGTTTTCTATCTTTTCTTCATACCGCTCCCTATATTTATTCACCAGATCTTCTTGAATACTTTTTTGTATCTTTTCTAGGTCCTCTGTTGTTATGAAGCTCTCTGCATATGCCTGATTGGGATTGTAAGGTATCACATGTAGAATATAGAGGAGACCCTCATCTCTTTTGGCAATACCATAGGCAAACTCAAAGGCATAGTCTGCATTTTCAGAAAAATCGGTACAGAACAGTACCTTTTTGTATTTTGGATATTCTCTCATTCTAATTCTCCTTTCTTTATGTTATCTGGTTTGGATCTAAGGTATTCGCTATATCTGCTAGATTTATATAAGAGCTAAAGGGTCACCACACTTCACCACTTTTCCTTAACTCAAGCTGACGTCATTTCTTGTGTTTGTTGAGATAACAAGTAACCGGTAACGACTAACAATCCCTTAATTCGCAATTCCTTAATTCTCAACCCACATAAGTGACATTGAAACCAGCAGACTTGAGCTCTTTGGCTATTGGCTCGGCATCTTTGCTCTTTACTCTTAGAATTGTGAGCCAATCCTCTTCCTCAGGTTCCTTGAGGGTTATCAAACTCAACATGACCGTTTTGTTCTCATCAAGGATTTTCATTATCCTTTGAAAATTACCAAATTCTTTAGAAACCTTTATATCTATTCTCTTTCCCTTTTCTCTTACACCCAAGACTCGGGTCATAATCCTCACGATATCTGATTCAGTAACAACACCAACAAGTCTACCATTTTCCACTACCAGAAAACCGCCATAGCCCTTTTCTTGCCCCAATTGCAATGCCTCCTCTGCCGGCATGTCAGGAGAGATAGTATAGGGATTTTTGACCATGATATCTTTGACGATCATTTTACCCAACAGATAATGCACCTCCCATATGTTCAGGGATGTAGCTGGCGAGGGTGCTGCCTCCAAAAGCATGTGCTTGGTTACCAGGCCGACCAGTTTATCCTTTTTCATAACCGGAAGTCTTCTGATCTTATGGGCCTCCATTATCTTTTTTGCATCGCCAACCAAGGTTTTCTCGTCAACACTTACCACATTGGTACTCATAATATCTCTTATTCTCATTTTTTCCTCCTCTCTTTTGTTTATTTTATTGTTTGCGATCTTTTACCTAAAAGCTAATGAAATTCTCTGAATAGTAAATGAGGTGAAGCCTGTATTTTCTGGCGACAAATCCTGTATTTTGAGCCAGGTCTGCCCTTTTCAAGCCCTCGCCGTCCCCTTTCGGCCCTTAGAATCAAAGCCCAGATCTGACAAGATAGACTCTACCATGCCCACAACCTCATCTCTAGTGGATGAGCCCTTTGCGATAAAATAGCTGGCCCCGCATCGGTAGGCAGCGCGTCTGTATTCCGGCAGATCGTAGTTTGTAAGCATGATAATGATTGCCTCTCTGTGAAGCGTTTTTATAGCTTTGGTGAGCTCCAGGCCGCTTTCTCCCGGCAACTTAATGTCCATAAAGATGAGATCCGGGCACAAAGTGTGGACCTTATCTCTAGCCTCCTTCCCATCCCCTGCCTCATCGATGAGCATAAAGGGAAAGTGCCTCCCTATCATCTCCTTGAGTGATTGCCGGAAGATGGTATTGTCCTCAACGATCAGCGTTCTGAACATAATGGTTTACTCCAGACAGCGATTACCTTTATGGTGAACCGAGCTGTGTTTGTCCCTCGCAAACAAGAGGAACTGGATTCTCTCTTCTTTACATTATGGCCGGGTATCGCTATAGTAAATAGGGTAAACCCTGTATTTGGTGGGGTATCATGCTGTATTTCCACTGACCGGGAGGCGTGGGGGTACCTTTTATGACAGTAAAAAAGAGAGTCATCATAGCGGAAGACCACACCATACTCAGAGAAGGGCTGCGAGCACTGCTGTCTTCGAGTCCAGATTTTGAGATTGTCGGGGAGGCAGAGGACGGCCGTGCTGCCATCAAGTGCGTTGAAACAACCAGGCCTGATCTCATCTTGATGGATCTTTCTATGCCGAGGATGAGCGGTTTAGACGCTATTAGAGAGATCAAACGCCAGTTTCCACACATTAAGATTGTGGTCTTGACGGTCCACAAAACTGAGGAATACGTTCTGGCGACCCTCCAGGCTGGCGCCGATGGATACGTCTTAAAGGATACTACTCACGCAGAGCTGCTGATGGCTCTCGAGAGCGTTTTGAGGGGGAAACGGTTTCTGAGTCCTGGCATCTCAGAGACGGTGATTGAGGGGTACCTGGAGGGGAAAAAAACCGGAGCGCCCCGATCAGCATGGGATAACCTCACCCACCGGGAGCAGGAGATCCTCAAGGTCATTGCCGAGGGATACACGAACAAACAGATTGCTGACTACCTGTGCCTCAGTGTCAAGACTGTAGAGACACATCGTTCCAATCTGATGAGGAAGTTGGACCTACACAATGTCTCTGCCTTGACCGCCTATGCCATGGACAAAGGATTGGTTACAAGGTGAGAGTCAGGCACACAGCCATGATGCCCGAACACTGGTTCCTGTTCCGCTGAGGGATTTAACAGAAAAAATCCCACCTGAGTATTCAGTCCGCTCTTTCATGCTGGCCAGTCCCAGCCCTCGCCTGGAAGTCCCGCGAGCCGATGTATCTTCCAGGTCGAATCCGCGACCGTTATCTTTGATAGCCAATTCTATGGTGTCGCCCGTTTTCTTTAGAGTAAGGTGCACGAGGCCTGCCTCACTGTGTTTTGCAATATTATTCAGCGCCTCCTGCATGACTCGATAAATTACAATCTTCAAAAGGTCGGGCACTTCATCTTCGTGAATGTCAATCTGCTTCTCGATTCTGATACCTGAGTATATCGTTTGAAATTCACGGCAAAACCACGAGATGGTGGCCAAAATTCCCAGGTCATCCAAAATGGAAGGGCGCAGATCCATACAGATCCGGCGCACTTCTTCAACCCCATTTTGAACCACCGGAATGATAGCTTCCAATGTTTTGCCGCCCGGTACAGTTACGCCTTCACCCATTCGATGCAAAGCATCCTCCACACCAAATTTGATTGCACTCAAGATCTGTCCGATACCATCATGGAGCTCCTGAGCAATCCGTTTTCTCTCGTTTTCCTGGGCACTCATGAGCTGGGTGGAAAGAAACCGGAGCTGCTCTGCCGATTTTTTTAGGGCCTCCTCATTCTGTTTCCGCTCGGTTATGTCTAAAAAAGACCCCACGCTCTCTTTTGTCCCTGGAATCACAGCAATGGTTGCAAAAACATCTCGAACTCTGCCTTTTCTGTCCATGAACTGGTACTCATAGTTCCGTGGAGCAGCATCTGGATCAACTCTTCGCGCGGTGTGGTAGGCTTTCATTCTGTCCAGATCGTCCTTGTGCGCAACGAAGTCTGTCCACCGCTTCTTGCCTTCTAATTCCTCTCTGGAGTACGCAGACAGTTTTTCAAACTCCCTGTTCGCCAGGGATATGGTTGTGTCTTCTTCGATGATGATTGTCGCGGTTCCGGTAGTCTCAAAAATGGTCCGGTATCTATCCTCTGACTCCCGCAGCGCTTCCTGAGCTCGCTTCCGCTCTGTTTCTGATCCCCGTAATTCAGTTACCAACTCGTGTAGTTCCACCAGTTCGTTAATGAGCTGTTCCTTCGTTTTCTCTTTATCCTTCATAGCGAGCATGTTGTAAAATTAACAAAATCATTCAGTCTTTTTCTGAATGATTACAAACGGCATAAGTTCAATCTTTGATGGGGTGAGTATAGGGTAAAGACAGTTGTGTGTCAATTCAAACGGCATCTTAAGATATGGACGTTGCTCTCTGCCCTGTCCATTGAAGGCGAATAGCCAAAGGTAATTTAGTGAAAAGGCTAGAGATGTGATATAAAGAAGAAGATTTTATTCAAATAGGCCTTGAATCCGTGCCTGACAATCACAGAAATACAGGAGACAAGCTCATTTCTTTTGACACTCAAATAGATAAAAAGGAAATAGATCGGCAGAAGCAGCGGGCCCGTAAACTTAGACAATCTGCATGGTGGAACAGAAAGGTATCTAAAGGGATTTGCTATTATTGCGGCCGACATGTTGATCCGGGGGAGTTAACTATGGATCATATCGTCCCCCTCGCCAGAGGAGGAAAAAGCACCAAAGGTAATCTTGTGCCTGCCTGCAAGGATCTGTCTCTTATACACATCTCCGAGCCCACGAG
>JADFWK010000092.1 GCA_015223015.1 Pseudomonadota bacterium | reverse complement strand
CTTACTGGGTCGATTCAAAATGGTTTATTGAGCCATAAGCCTTAGAATCATAGGCTCCATCTATATAAACCATTTTGAAACGACCACTCATCTAAACTATGTGAGGCATAATCCAAAAAAAAGACACCCATACCCTGCAAGAAGCTTAAAAATCAATAGGTTAGGTTTTACTATGTCGTGACCCTGAGGCATTGCTGATATTCTAAGAGAATAGGAGGATCTTATGAAAAATATTATAAAGGGTATTATAAGCATTTTGGTGATGCTACTGATTATAATAGTTGTCATCGAGAACTATGAGCAGTTATCCAATACGTTGACACTGAGAATAAATCTGGGTTTTGGCGCCCACAAAACCGCGCCAATGCCCTTCTATTTAGTGGTGATCATCGCGTTCCTCATTGGTATTTTTGTAGTAGGATTTTTGGGTATATTTGAGCGGTTTCGACTAAAGAGGGAAATAAGGCGGCTTTCAAAGGAGAGTGCGGAAAAAGACAAAGAGCTGAATTCTTACAGAAACTTGCCTATTGTCGAGGAAAAAATAGAGGATACGGCCCTTGTAGAGACAGATCAGGAGAATCCCTCATAGCCTACAAGAAGAAGCGTTGATCTTGGTATGGGAGGAACGATTACTTGATATTTGATTTACCATGGGTGGGATTTGCTATTGGGTTAGTCTTGGCCTTTGTTGCAGGTCTTATTGCAGACAGGCTTATGAGATGGAGGGGTGCAGAAAAGATCAGGAGAAAACTGGACAGGGGGGATGAGGCCTTTTTTCAAGGCGTTCAACATATACTATCGAATGAGCCAGATCAGGCTATTGAACAATTTACAAAATCAGTCCGGATCAATTCAGACACGATTGAAACCTATGTTGCTTTGGCCAATCTTTATAGCTCTAAGGGGGATATTGAGAGGGCCATCAGGATACGACAGGGGATTATTTTAAGACCCAATCTGGACGGGGCTATAAGGTTGAGGGCGATCTTTGATCTCGGATTAGACTATAAGAGAGGTGGCTTTTTGAATCGTGCCGTGTTTGCCTTTCAGGAAGTTATTGACAGTGAACCCAATAATGTAGAGGCCCATGAGCAGATCGAGCGGATTCATGAAGATATGCATGATTGGGAGAAGGCCTTTCAAGCCAGGCAGGCCCTTTCGAAGTTGGTTAAAGGGAATCACCGGCATATCTTGGCACATCACCAAACCGAGCTTGGAAAGGTCTATGAAAAGGATGGCGATATTGCAGGTGCGGAGAAATCTTACAAAAAGGCCATCTCTATCTTTGATAGGTGTGTTGATGCCTATCTTCACCTGGGGGATCTTTACTCCGCTCAGCAGGAGCACAAAGCAGCTCTTGCTAAATGGAAGAAAGTAGTGGATGTGGCTCCTCAGTTTACCTTTCTTGCCTATCAGAGGCTGGAAAGGGCATATGCAAAGATGGAAAATCCTAAGCCTGTAGGGGACTTTTTGAAAGAGGTTGCTGAAAGGAATTCTGATGCATCCACCCAGTTGGCCCTGGCCAGGTACCTTTACCAAGAGGGAGAAACAGATTCTGCCCTTGATCACGTGAGACAGGCAATTGAATCGTTCCCCTCCTTTTTGGATGCGAGGAGGTTTATGGGTGAAATGCTTTTGGAACAAGGAAGAAATGAAGAGGCCATTAAGGCCTATAAGGATCTTCTCTTAACGCTGGATTTTCCTTTTGTACAGTTTCAATGTGGCAATTGTGGATACCGGCCGGACAAGCTTGTTTGGAAGTGCCCGCAGTGCCTGAAATGGGATTCAATGAGAATTATAGAACCGTCTTCATATGACGTATCAAATGGACAACTGCCTTCTTAGATTTGCCCATTCCCCTTGTTCAACGATCGTATGCTGTTTCACGAGAGACACCAAAGATATACAATGATCCGCAGATTGATATATGTAAAGTATGTGCTGACTCTTTTTCTCTTATGCGCTTTCTTTGTCCTTTTTTTTGTCCCCTATCAGCAAGCAGCTATCGCCTCGCCTCGTTCTGCTCCCCCTCTTTTGCAAAAGGCTCGGGTGTGCACAAAACAACTCTATGGATCTCCGGCTAAGAAAAAGTATCGGCATAATTGGGAGAAATGCATAAGAAGATATGAAAAGGTTTACAAGTCCTTCCCCAATACGGACGAGGCAGCGCGCGCTCTGTTTGGGGCTGGGGAGCTCTGGGCTTACCTCTATCGGTATTCATCAAGAGATTCTGATATAGACAGGGCAATATCACTTTATCGAGAGCTGGTTAAGAGATACAAAGACCACAATCTGGCTGATGATGCCCAATACCGGCTAGGGGAGATCTTTTACAGAGATAAAAAGGATCCCATGCAGGCGTATGTTGAATTTCTGAAGGTGGAGGTAAAATTCCCGAGTGGAGATGCACGGCTTAAGGCATCTAAAAAGATGGAAGAGCTGGAACGTGTTTTAGGGAAAAAGAGAATAGCCAGAGAAACCGGTAGGAAGGCTGCGGCCAAGAAAAAGAAATTGGTCTCAGTGGAGAATATCAGACACTGGTCAACCCCAACCTACACGAGAGTAGTTGTGGATTTGGAGGATCAAGTCACATACAAGGAGCACCTCCTAAAAAAAGACCCCAGTCTTAAGAAGCCAAGACGGCTTTTTGTTGATCTCCGCAATGCCCGTATTAGCAAGGATATAGAGAGCTCTATACCCATAAAGGATGGCTTGTTGCAAAGGGCCCGCGCTGCTCAGTACAACACAAAGACGGTACGGGTTGTCCTCGATATTGAGAATATGGAAAGTTACAAGATTTTTCATCTTTATGATCCCTTTCGAATCGTTGTTGATGTTCAGGGTGGAGATCGGCGGTTGAGACCAGAAAGGAAAGGAGTTGCCCCAGGAACTCCCGAAAAACATGAACGACCGAAAGGTAGTCAAAAAGGAATCTCTCTGGCTAAGCAATTAGGCCTTGGCGTGAAGAGGATCATAGTCGATGCAGGCCATGGCGGAAAAGATCCGGGGGCAATAGGGAGGAACGGGATACGAGAGAAGGATGTCATGCTTAAACTTGCACGATTAGTGGCAGACAAAGTGAGGGGAGAGCTCAGATGTGAGGTAGTTCTCACCAGGAAGAGTGATGTGTTTTTGCCACTGGAAGATCGCACTGCAATTGCCAACATGAAAAAGGGGGATCTTTTTATCTCTCTCCATACAAACGCCCATAGGGACAGGAGAATTAGCGGGGTAGAGACATATATTTTGAATATCGCCTTAGACGAAGATGCCATGAATTTAGCTGCAAGAGAAAATGCTACCTCTACAAAGAACATAGGTGATCTTCAGATGATTCTGAATGACCTCATGCTGAACACAAAGATAAACGAATCAGCCAGGCTGGCAGAATTTGTGCAGAAAGGTCTGGTGAGGGAGTTGCGTACGAGATACAAAGGAGTTCAGAACAGGGGTGTAAGACAGGCCCCGTTCTATGTCCTGATTGGCGCTAAGATGCCTGCAATTTTGGTAGAGGTAGGATATATTACGAATCGGACTGAAAACAAACGCCTCTGTACCGAGGTCTATCTCAAGAGGATTGCTTCCGGCATAGTGAAGGGTATCGCCTCGTACATAAAGGATATGGGATTGGCGTATAAGGGAGGATAGGATATATTCGCCTTCGCCAGAATACCTTGCAGCTTGTCGGAGCGCAGCGTAGATCCCGACAAATCGGGGCTGCAGGGATGATCGGCCTTCGCTAAAAGCTCCATCCCGAGTGAAGATGGCGAGGCGACCGCGCCGTAGCTCATAGAGCGAAGGCGGGTTGGCTTCGGCGCAATTCCGCTTGATACCCTGCAGT
>JADFWK010000091.1 GCA_015223015.1 Pseudomonadota bacterium | reverse complement strand
GCCAGAGGTGATGACGATAAGGAATCTGATATTGATCTGTTGCTTTTGACAACGCGGCCCATTCACTGGAAGGAGAGGAAGGCGATTGTTCAAAAGGGGGGACGTTGGTTCCAAAACGACTTGACAACACAATATAAAGGGGATAGACTTTTTGTATGCCAAGACAGCCAAGACTTGATGCGCCCGGTGCCTTACATCATGTTATGGGCCGGGGTATTGATGGAGTGAAGCTATTTAGCAACAGAAAGGATTGGGAAGATTTTCTTGAACGTTTGAGCGACCTTTGTAGAGCAGATGCCCTGAGCGTCTATGCGTGGGCTCTTATGAGCAATCACTTTCATCTGCTGGTGAGAACAGGAAACCAACCGCTCTCCACTAGCATGAGAAAGCTTCTGACAGGATATGTCGTCAATTATAACCGCAGACATAAGCGATACGGCCATCTTTTTCAGAACCGATACAAATCCATTATATGTGAAGATGATCCCTATCTATTAGAGTTAACACGCTATATTCACCTGAACCCGTTACGAGTTGGGATAGTGAAGAATTTAAAGGAACTAAAGGGATATCAATGGTGTGGTCATTCTGGTGTTGTCGGTAGGGTGAAGCGGCAGTGGCAGGATACAGACACGGTGCTTGCCCACTTCGGAAAGAGACGAAAAAGAGCGATTGAAAAGTATGAGGATTTTGTTCAAAAGGGAATTGAGGCCGGTAGTAGACCGGAACTGGTAGGAGGAGGTCTTATTCGCAGTCTTGGGGGATGGGCACAGGTTCTTTCTTTACGAAGGGTTGGGAGCAAGATCTTTTCGGATGAACGTATATTGGGCAGCAGTGGATTTGTAAACAATGTCATTGCCGATGCAGAGGAAAAGACCAAAGAGACTTTGAGATTAACCTCGAAGATATCTAATTTACCTTTTCTGGCAAAGGAGGTATGTGAGGGGGAAGGAGTAGATGAAGCAGAACTACGTTCAGCATTAAGAAAGAGGGAGGTGGTGAAGTCGCGCAGGATATTCTCTCAGATAGCGGTAAAGAACATGGGTTATTCTGGTGCGGATGTTGCGCGCTTTCTTGGTATAAACACCTCTGCTGTTAATCGATTAGCCGTTTCTGATGAGTTGCCAGAGGTAGAGAAATATATTTAAGTGGTTTTGGAACCAACATCCCCTTTTACGCTCCCAATTGAGGTGACATCTCCATAAGAATTTGATAACGTTCAAATCTATTCGCATTTGAAACGGTCTGACACGATGTGACCGAATCATATGTACTCGCTCTTTAATGATGCCAAAGGTCTCTGTTGAGATTGAACAAGACGTAACAAGTCCAATACCATCGCCCGTTAACTGGCAAAAAAGGGAGCCGGCAAGAGGGGTGCAAGAAATAGTCTCAACCTTGTAAGCGCCCTGTTGACAAAAAGTGTCTGGAAGTCAGGGCATTATCCGGACAGTTTTTTAGAACAGCAGGTCACCCGGTAGGGGAAAATGCCTTAGGATGGCCGATAGTTTAAAGGAGGTGATGAATTGGCAACCACTATGGGCAAGGATGTGTGAGGGAGTTTATAAAAAATTTACAAATCAAAAAAAAGGAGGTCTCCAAATGAAAAAACAGGGAACATGGCCATTTATCGGTATTGTCTGCGTTATGTTCGCGCTGGCCCTGGCATCACCCACTACGGGTGTATGCGCCGAAAAGGTCTATAAGATCGGTATTTCCAACTTTATCACCCACCCTGCGCTTGACGCCTGCCAAAAAGGTTTTATCGACCAGATGGCTGAAGAGGGTTTCAAAGAAGGGGACAATGTCCGGTACGACAAGTCCAATGCAGAGGGCGACATGAGTGTGGTGGCGTCGATTGCCCAAAAGTTTGTTTCACAGAAGAAAGACCTAATCTATTCCATAACAACCCCATGTACCCAGGCCATAGCAGCCGCCACGAAGGGGACAGACATACCGGTTGTTTTTGGCGCCATGACTGATCCGGTGGCTGCCAAGGTGGTGGACAGTTGGGACAAACCGGGTGGCAATGTGACCGGATGCAGTGATTGGATGGACGTTGGTGCCCAGGTAAAGCTGGTTAAGGATATTTGCCCCAATGTGAAGACGCTGGGGACAATCTATAACGCGGGTGAGGTCAACTCAAAGGTTCAGATAGAAGAGCTCAAAAAGGCGGCGCCGGGCCTGGGTATTGAAAGGATTGTGGAGGTCACCGTAGCTACCTCGGCCGATGTCATGGTCACGGCCAAGTCGCTCATGGGAAGGGTGGACGCCGTATGGTTTCCCACAGACAATGTGGTCACCTCCGCCCTCGAAGCGGTAGTCAAGGTCTGTGAGGACAACAAGGTCCCCCTCTTCGGCTCCGACACCAACCAGGTGAAGAGAGGCGTCATTGCGAGCTGTGGTATAGACTTCTACGTGCTGGGCAGAGAAAGCGGCAAAATAGCGGCCCGTGTTCTGAAGGGGGAAAACCCGGCTTACATACCTGTCCACAGGGGCAAAATGGGCGACTTGCATGTGAATCCTTCGGCGGCGAAACGGATGGGTGTCTCGATCCCTCAATCCGTCATGGCCAGAGCGACCAAGGTCGTGGATAAATAGAGCGTCTCGGAAAAAGGAATAATGGGATAATCGACGTATTATCGGATTTTTCACCTGGAACCCTGCAAAAGGCAATGGAGGTATAAGTGGACGTCTTATTAAGTGTTTTGTCCATATCTTGCTATGAAGGATTGATATTCGGGCTGCTCACCATAGGCGTATACCTTACATTCCGGGTTCTTTCCTTTCCTGATCTCAGCGTAGACGCCACCTTTCCACTGGGTGGCGCTATTGCTGCGGTGCTTATCGTGAGAGGAGTGAATCCCCTAGTGGCCACCATTGCCGCTTTTTTTGCGGGTTCATGCGCAGGCACCGTAACGGGATTGCTCAATACAAAGCTCAGGATTACCGCACTCCTGTCAGGTATTCTCATGATGGTGGGGGTCTATTCGGTCAATCTGAGGATCATGAGCGGTGCCAACGTTCCGCTGCTTCGGGAGGTAAACAGTTTCGATCTGGTGGGCAGGCTTTTGGGACTAAAAGGTATGGCGCTGTCCATTACTTTTGCCGCGATCGTGGCCCTGGTATTCTTTATTCTGCTACATCGGTTTTTACGAACCGAGATTGGCCTGGCCTTGAGGGCATCGGGAGACAATGAGCAAATGATCCGCGGGTTAGGTTCCGATACCGACAAAAACGTCTTGCTCGGTTGTGCCATTTCAAATGGTTTGGTTGCCCTTGCCGGAGCTTTGGTAGCCCAGAATCAAGGATTCTGTGATGTGGGCATGGGGATCGGGATGATTGTGATGGCTCTGGCCGCGGTAATCATCGGTGAGGCGCTGTTTCATCCCAGGAGAATCAGTTCGGTTTTATTGGCCTGCTTTGCGGGCACCTTTGCCTATAGGCTGTTCATAACCATCGCACTCAGGTTGGGAATGCCGGCGGGCGACTTGAAGATGATCACGTCGTTACTGGTAATTGTCGCCTTGGGAGTTCCATATATGAAAAAGAGGCTCCGCCATGAGTGGGTACCCCCGGCGGCAAGAATGTGAGGGAAGGGTTTTTGATAATGAATGCTACTAAAAAGGACGCCGTACTCCAGCTCATGGATGTAAAGAAGATATTTGCCCAAGGTACTGTAGATGAGGTCACCGCCCTGAATGGCGTCAGCCTGACCGTCTATGACCAGGACTTTATCTCCATTATCGGCAGCAACGGTGCAGGCAAGTCCACCCTGCTCAATATTGTGGCTGGTGTCTTCCCTCCTGAAAGAGGAGGCAGGGTTATCATCAATGGTGATGATGTAACCAATCTCGAGGAGTTCAAGCATGCCACTTATGCGGGCAGGGTTTGGCAACAGCCCGGGGTGGGAACTGCAGGCAACCTGACCCTTGAGGAAAACCTCTCCCTGGCTCTTTTGCGCGGCAAGAGAAGAGGCATTAGGGCTGCGATCAACAAACAGCGACGGCAATTATTCTATGAAGCCCTAACCCCCCTGGGACTCTGCCTTGAAGATCGCCTTACCGCCTTGGCGGGTACGCTTTCAGGGGGGCAAAGACAAGCCTTGTCTCTAGTTATGGCCACCATTAGTAAACCAGCCATCCTGCTGCTCGACGAGCACACTGCCACGTTGGATCCGAAGACTGGGCAAACGGTGCTGAGCTTAACCGAGATGATTGTGGAGCGCGAGAGGATGACCACCATAATGGTCACTCATAATATGGAGATGGCCCTGAAGTACGGCAACAGGCTGGTGATGATGCATCAGGGGAAGATTGTAGTGGATATGGATGAGGAGGAAAAGCGATCGCTTGCAGTGAATGACCTCGTGACCGCTTTTGAACAGGCTTCAGGGGAACAATTTAAGGATGACAGTATCCTGCTCAGCCATCGTTAACCTCACATCCATAGGCAAAGACCAGCTCAGGCGAGGCACCGAAGGGTAACAGCCCGGTAAAGCCCAATCAAGATCGAGGGCCTGACAGTGTTAGGGCTTCAATCTCAAATCATTGCGTCAAGCCAATATCCATTGAACATTCGGTAACGGGATTGGTTCCCGTGTCGGTCCTGAGATGTTGCCTTGATTTGCCTGCCCCAAAGGCTCGTTTGGTTCTCCATCATCCCATGGTCATTTTGAAAGTTCACGCCACGAAACAAGAGAAGGGAGATAGGATAGATGAGAAGAATGGGTATTATTGGTGGGCTGGGGCCTGAAGCCACCCTGTATTACTATCGAGTTATCATTGACCTCTGCTATGAAAACAAGGATTTGGAGGGGAATTACCCTGAGATTGTCATATACAGCCTCAACTTAGAAGAATGTCGTCATAGTATGGAAAAGGGCAACTGGCCGGAGCTGTCAACCAAGCTGGTGGCGGCATGTCAGTCTTTGTCCCGGGCAGGCGCCGAATTCGGTCTTATAGCGGCAAATACCCCTCACATGGTCTTCGACCATGTGAGAGAAAAGTCCCCCATTCCATTATTAAGCATCGTTGAAGAGACATCTGAAGAGGTAGTGAGGCGCGGATTAAAGAAGGTAGGCCTGATTGGCACGCTCATTACCATGCAATCCCATTTCTATAAGGATGTATTCCGGAGGCGGAACATCTCCATTGCTGTGCCCGGAGAGGACGAGCAGGCCTACATCTACGAAAAGATCCGCAGTGAGTTGGGTGTAGGCATCATGTTGGCGGAGACGCGAGGCCGATTCCTTCAAATAGCTCAGAGGATGAAAGAGGAGGATTCAATACAAGGATTGATCCTGGGTTGCACTGAAATACCTTTGCTCCTTACCAGGGAAGAACTCGGAATACCTTTCTTGGACACGTCAAAGATTCATGCGCAAAGCGCACTCCAATATAGCGTGGCCAAAACATGATGGTCATGGCAAAATCGTGGGTCCGATCCGGATTTACTGTTACCCTCAGTTCTGCAATTCAGTACTAGTATCCAGCATCTAGGCCCCATTGGCAGATCCCACTACTGCCATGGTCCGCCTCAGTGCGCCTGTAATCTGATTCATCAGGGACTCACGGAATTTCCTTTGAG
>JADFWK010000090.1 GCA_015223015.1 Pseudomonadota bacterium | reverse complement strand
GATCATCATAAAAAATCTTACGCCGTTCGATTCCCCTTACAATAATATGATGCAGGGCACCAGGAGCATCTATGCGGGCTTTGCGTGGCATATTATCTAAATATCATACATGAAATTGTTTGTAAACCAATAATCCAATGGATGTCCCCAATTGCTTAGACGAACACCAGATACGTCAATATATCAAGGAACAGGAAAAGTTACAAAAGAAACAGTTAGAATTTGATTTTGATTAACGGCCCCTTTTAGGGGCCTTCCTCATACCACCAGTTCTACTGGTGGTGGCTGATTTCTGCCTTGACAATACAATCTTCATTTGGTATTTTATTATGATTGTCTGAAGTCTGATAGGATTTGTTGCCGCATCAGTGTCGGCACAAGATGTTGCTACTCATCCCCAGTTGGTACACAACTTTACTTTTTTGCTTAATCCGCTCTCAGTAAGCGAATTCTTATCATTTGAAAAAAGTCGTGTCACAAACTAACGGAATAATGTACATCATCGGTCCTCAGAAGCTGCAAAATGAGCTGATGGCTTCGTGTTTGGAACGGGAAACCAGAGCAAAGTGCCTGCTTGGGGAAGATATCTGTGATGTTCGCTTCCCAGATGATGCAAAGTGCAAGGAACAGTCGAAGATGGTGCTCTTGGACTGCCACGGAAAAGACCCGGAAAGCCTCCTGATGGCGCTCAGATCCTACGGTATCGAGAAATTATCTCGATATTATGTGGCCCTGTTTAATTTTTGCCACGGTCTGGGCATTGAAAAAAAATGCGTACAGCAGGGGGTCCGCGGAATTTTCTATGATGACGATTCCTTGCCTCAGTTTCTGAAAGGTGTGCAGGCAATTCTTAATGGACAATTGTGGCTTTCCAGGAAGATTATGACAAAATGCATCCTAAGTAAAGGCTGGGACAGCCCGTCGGAAACAGATAGCTCAATTCTTACCCCCAGAGAAAGCGAGATACTTGCCCGGCTGGCCGTGGGAGCCACAAATGGGGAGATTGCTGAGAGATTTTACATCAGCTCTCATACGGTCAAGACCCATCTATATAATATTTATAAGAAGATCAATGTTCCCAATCGCTTCCAGGCAGCTCTTTGGGCGGCCAAGCATTTGTAAGGTCTATAGGTTTTCAGATAATTATCTGGAAATCTATAATAACAAAGTATTACTTGTCTCGAAATAGCTCATACTAAGTTCCTACTCACTTCTTAGCCATTCCCTGTCTCAAAATACGAAAAAAACCATACCACCTACCTATTGATTTTTATGACAGAATAAGAGAGATATTTCATTAACGCTCAGTTTTGTAAGCAATGGCTGTGGTGAGGTTTCTATCATCTCCCATGGTCATATTTGGCTCAACTCACCTTGTAGCAAACGGTCAAAAGGGGTTAGCGCTCATGCAAGAAAAACGGAAATATGAAAGATTCGACCTTAAGCTTCCCGGCAAGATTGAAGTGCTTACTCCGGGGAAGCAAGAGATCCTTGATGCTCTGACTGGTAATATATCGGCATGCGGGGGTTTTTTCCATTCTGCGAAGCCCGTTCCCGAAGACACGCAGGTCAAAATAGAACTGATTATCGATAGTAAGAGGCTGGGAGAACTG
Source organism: Pseudomonadota bacterium (assembly GCA_015223015.1). Taxonomy (GTDB): domain Bacteria; phylum Desulfobacterota; class DSM-4660; order Desulfatiglandales; family B25-G16; genus JADFWK01. The sequence goes on along the minus strand of JADFWK010000090.1, from coordinate 2,427 downwards.
ACAGGCGCTCAAGGTTTAATAAGGGTTGAAGGAACAGTTGTACGATCCAGCTCAAAAGGGATGGCAATCTGGTTTCACGATAATCACCAAATTACGTCCATGAGGGCCGGCTGAGTCTGTTCAGAGCCTCAGCCTTGCAGTTCTCCATGACTAAGGAAAAGGTCTCAAAGTGAAAGTAATGAATAAAAAAGCTGTTCAGAAAGAAAAGTTGCCCCCTCTTGATCTCCTGGTATCTACTATTGCTCACGAAATCAAGAACCTGAACAACTGCACGACCTTTAATGTACCTATCCTGAGAGAATACTTGGAAAGGCTGACTCCTATCCTTGACGATTATGCCAGGAATCATCAAGATCTCGAATTATTCGGCATGACTTACCCTGAGTTCCGTAAAGACATTTTTAACCTTGTGAATAACCTCGAGATTGCTTCCAGCCGCATCAACGAAATCATATCTGACCTGATGGAATTCGTCAAAAATGGCTATAAGGGAGCACTGTGTTGTGTTGACCTGAACCAGGTTGTCGAAAAAGGGATTGCTGTCTGCCAGAGTCAAATAAGTAAAAGAGCAAAATCCTTTGATGTCAATATCTCCGAGAACCTTCCTCAAGTTTATACAAATCCGAAGGCTCTGGAGCAAATCCTGGTCAACTTTCTGATTAATGCCGCTCAGGCTGCTGATAAAGAAAATTCCTTGGTAAAACTCAGCGTGAAACTGGGGAAGGGCAAATGGCGGGATCATTTGATTATCGAGGTGAGTGATAATGGGTATGGTATGGATATTGCGACACGTGAAAAGATATTCGACCCTATTTTTTACCACCAAAGCACCTGGGAAGGGAACCGGCCTGGGCCTGTTTGTTACTAACAGCCTGGTTGAAGCATTGGGCGCTTGCATTGAGGTAGAGAGTAGTCCCGGCAAAGGGAGCGCCTTCAGGATAATTTTACGCAAGGGAAATCCCAGCTCAAGAAAGGATTGCACCCGAGCGCCGCGCCGACTCGCGTCGGAGCTTGTCGCCTTAGTTATCTGAAAATCTATTATATTACAAGAAGGTATTCCAAATTACAAGAAGGTATTCCAATGGATAATAGCATAGTCCTCATTGACGATGAACCTCTTTTTCTGGATAGCCTCAGGAGAGAATTGAACCTCTGTGGTTTCAAAAATGTCCGATCAGAGCGTGACCCAAACAAAGCGGCAACTCTTTTTAAAGCAGGAAAATTGTTTGACGTCGCCCTGATCGATGTAAAGATGCCGGGGACGAGCGGTATAGAAGTGCTGGACGTGATAAAGAATACCAGCCCAAACACCGAGTGTCTCATGGTAACGGCGATAAATGAAGCGCGGGTCGCGGTTGAGTGCCTGAAAAAAGGAGCCAGTGATTACCTGGTCAAGCCCATCTCCAGGGATAATCTGGGCGCCGTGGTACAACGAGCCCTTGAAAGAAAACAAAGACTTGATGCCCCCCTTAGCCCTGAGAAAAAGATAGCCTCCCAAGTATTGACAAACGCTAATGCATTCAGGTCTATTATCACAAGGTCACCGAAAGTACTCAAGATATTGAAGGAAGCAGAGCTTCATGCGGCAAGCGACATACCGGTCTTGATTACAGGGGCAAGTGGAACCGGCAAAGAACTTTTGGCCAGAGCTATCCATTGCGTGAGCTCCAGGGCAAAATTTCCCTTTACACCTATTAATATGGCATCCATCACGGGCAGCTTGTTTGATGCAGAGTTTTTTGGCCACACAAGAGGCGCCTTTACAGGAGCCGAAAAGGCTCGGATGGGCTACCTGAAACAAACGAACAAAGGCACACTATTTTTGGATGAAATAGGCGATCTACCGCCTGACCTCCAGGGGAAACTGCTTCGGGTGCTGGAGGAAAAAGAATACCTCAAGTTAGGAACCAGCAAGCCTCAAAAAACGGACGTTCGCTTTATCTCAGCCACTAATGCAGACCTGGACCGATTTAAGGACAAGGGGATGTTTCGCAAGGATCTTTACTACCGCCTCAAGGGCGCATTGCTGCACCTTCCGCCCCTCAGGGAAAGGAAAGAGGACATCCCTTTGTTGGCAGACAAGTTCCTGAAAGATTTTTCTGGTGTTTCCTGGAAGGAGGGTATTAGTGAAGAGGCTGGTATATTACTTATGAATTATGACTATCCTGGAAACATCAGGGAACTCAGGTCTATTATCCAGTCGGCCGTAAACCTGGCCCAGGGCAGGCAGATCTCCGCCAATTTTCTTCCTCCCTCCCTGCGAAAGCGAAAACCTGTTGCAAGGAGCTATTCTCAGAAAGAGGGCAGCTCTATTGCTCCCCTTGAGGAAGTGGAAAAGGCCCATGTTCTCAAGGCCTATGAGCAGACGGGCAGAATAAAGACTCAAACAGCAAAGCTTCTATCCATTGGCTTGAACACCCTCCGCAG
>JADFWK010000089.1 GCA_015223015.1 Pseudomonadota bacterium | reverse complement strand
AGATAGATAATAATTTTTTTCTATGCTATCCTTAGGGATGTAATCCTTTGATATTGTTATATATAACGTTGGTTCCAAAACGACTTCTCGAACAAGTAAGCAAATCTTTTTCTGAAAATGTTCACGTGAAGGACTTTACCATTTGCTAATTAAGGGTTCAACCTTATTAAACCTTGTAAAGCTGAAGGTTGGGCGACCTTGAAAATCGTTTTGGAAGCAACGTCCCCTTTTTCGACTAGCTTCCAATTTATCGAATTCCCCTAAGTACCATTCCGCAATACTCCGAAAGATTTAATGCTCTCCATTTTGAAAAAGGAAACCATATAAAAAGAAAAAGCTATTCTCAGAAAGCTTGAAAAAGTATGCATTTTTGATTATTGTGCATCTAAAAAATCTATATAGGCTAAAACAACTACCACGGAGAACAATGAACGAGGAACATATTACCAAGATTGCCGATGAACTGAACCTCTTGCCCCAACACGTAACGGCCACTGCCCGATTGCTTCAACAGGGCGCCACGATGCCCTTTATTGCCAGATATAGGAAGGAGGTGACCGGCTCTCTTGACGAGGTGGCCATAACCGCCATACGTGACAGGATGGCCCAACTGGAGGAATTGGAAAAGCGCCGCAAGAGCATACTGAAATCGCTTGAGGAAAGGGAGTTGCTCACGGATGATTTGAAAGGAAAGATCCTTGCCGCCCAGAACTTGACTACCCTTGAGGATATCTACTTACCCTTCAGGCTAAAACGGCGTACCCGGGCAACCGTAGCACGGGAAAAGGGACTTGAACCTCTGGCCAAGATTCTCTTCAAACAGCAGGAGGGCACAGATCCGCTCACAGAGGCAGCCACCTATATTGACCCGGAAAAAGGGGTTGAAACAAAAGAAGATGCCCTTGACGGCAGCAGAGATATCATCGCCGAGTGGGTAAATGAAGACCGAGAGGCCCGTGAAAAAATGCGTACTCTCTATGCTCAGAAAGGAATATTGCGGGTGAGGGTAATTCCGGGCAAGGAGTCAGAGGGTGCCAAGTTTCGGGACTACTTCGATTGGGAAGAACCGGTCTCTAAAACACCATCTCACAGGGTCTTAGCCATGCGCAGGGGAGAAAAGGAGGGTTTTTTGGGTTTGCGGGTAAGCCCTCCTGAGGATGAGGCCTTAGCCCTGTTGGAGGACTTGTTTGTCAAAGGAGAAAATGCCGCATCCTTTCAGGTGAAAGAGGCAGTTCGAGATAGCTTTCGCAGGCTTCTGTCCTTTGCTATGGAAACAGAGATCCGCCTCGAAACCAAAGAGCGAGCCGATAGAGAGGCGATAAGGATATTTGCCGATAGTCTCCGAGAACTTCTATTGGCCCCTCCATTGGGCCAAAAAAACCTCTTAGCAATTGATCCGGGTATCCGTACCGGTTGCAAGGTGGCCTGCCTGGATCGGCAGGGAAAATTACTTCACACTGACACTATCTACCCCTTTAAATCCGAAAAGGAAATCTCTGAGGCTAAAGAGTCCCTTTCCAGGCTGTGCGTGAAGTACGAAGTGGAGGCCATTGCGGTGGGAAACGGCACCGGAGGAAGGGAAACTGAGTCCTTTATCAGGGGCCTTAATCTTCCAGGAAATGTTCCGGTAGTGATTGTCAATGAGAGCGGTGCATCCGTCTACTCTGCCTCTGGGGTGGCTAGGGCTGAGTTTCCTGATCTGGACGTATCCTTTCGGGGGGCGGTCTCCATAGGAAGGCGCCTCATGGACCCCCTGGCGGAGCTGGTGAAGATCGATCCCAAATCCATTGGTGTGGGGCAATACCAGCACGATGTAAACCAACAGGCACTCAAGGAGAGCCTGGATGATGTGGTTATGAGCTGTGTCAATGCGGTAGGTATGGAGGTCAATACAGCCAGTGAGCAGCTCCTGGGATATGTTTCGGGTCTTGGCCCACAGTTGGCCAAAAATATTATCACTCACCGCAATGAGCATGGTCCTCTTCTGTCCAGGGATGGGCTAAAAAAGGTGAAACGGATGGGTTCCAAGGCCTTTGAGCAGGCCGCAGGCTTTCTGCGCATCAGGAGAGGGAAAAACCCACTTGATGCTAGCGCTGTCCATCCCGAATCATATCCCATTGTAGAGGCCATGGCTAGAGATCTGGCCTGTTCTGTAAAAGATCTGCTCGATGATGAAAGGCTTCGTCAACAGATTGATCTATCTGCATATGTAACGGAAAAGGTGGGGATCCCCACCTTGACTGACATCATGCATGAACTCGCCAAACAGGGCCGTGATCCCCGGAAGCAGTTTGAAAGCCCGGGCTTTGCTGAAGGGATTAAGCGGATCAGTGATCTGCGGCCAGGCATGAGGATTCCAGGCGTGATCACCAATGTGACTACCTTTGGGGCCTTCGTTGATATCGGAGTGCACCAAGACGGTCTGGTTCACATCAGCCAGCTAGCTAACCGCTTCGTGAAAGACCCCGGCCAGGTGGTAAGGGTTAACCAGCGTCTAATGGTCACGGTCCTTGATGTGGAGCTTGAAAGAAACCGTATTTCGCTTTCCATGAAAGAGAACGTAGATCGACCGGAAAGGTACGGCAAAAAGCAGGAAAAACCGCAGTAAAGCGGGACGCCCTTAAGATTTTAAGTTTCTAAATTGATATGAAAGCAATCAACCGGGACGTTCGTGCAGAACGTGCACAAAACTGAATATCGCCTTTTCCCCCACATTTTTCCTGATGAAGTAAGTGCCATCTCTTTAATCGCAAGCCTCAATTTCTTTTTCCGGGGGCCAGACCTGACTTTGATATCAAACCTATACAAGCTTTTTAAAATGAATTCTCAGTGTTTTTCCCTCATTAACGGCTGCCTTGAAGGTCATTTCAAGATGTCTCGGATACAGCTTTCCCCCATAATATCCAGCATTTTTAAGGGCCTTTTCCAGGCTGATTAATTTTTACTCAACTTCTATCTCGGAGGCGTCCTCCACTTCAACGGATTTGAGCCTCCCCTTTTACTAACCGTAGATTATACTGCCTATCTATAGCTTTATATTATTGGAACACAAATTTCAGATTTTAATTATCCAATAGGTAAAATGT
>JADFWK010000088.1 GCA_015223015.1 Pseudomonadota bacterium | reverse complement strand
CAGGCCTGTTTACCCGCCATACTTCTGGCGGGTTAATCCTGTCTAATACATTAAGGAAGATAAATTAGAGTTTCTTTCATGAATAACTCTGAAGCGAAGCGCCGGGGTCATCTGCTGAAAAGAGATGCCCATACGCAATAAGAGGCGGAAAAATCACGAGGTTATGGTATACTATGAGCCGACTCTGCATCGGTAATGATTAATAAAAGAGGGTTTAATGGCAAACATTGCAACAGGTTTGGATCAATTCGGGCAAGAATATTGGAAACGGTTCAGAGGTCAATCCTTAGGGCTCTTAGCTAACCAAGCCTCTGTGGACCATAACCTCCAAAATGCAAAGGATGTAATCTCTTCACTCCTCCCTGGACAGCTTAAGATCACTTTCGGGCCCCAACATGGATTCACGGGCGAAGATCAGGACAATATGGTTGAGACAGAGGATTACGTTGATCCAGCGTTACATATCCCAACAATTAGCCTGTACGGGAAAAAAACGGATAGACTATCTCATTTCCTCGACACAATAGATCTTCTCGTCATTGATCTACAAGATGTCGGGACACGGGTATATACGTTTATCGCCACCATGCTCTTCTGTCTCAAAGAAGCTGCCAAGGCGGGAAAGAGAGTTCTTTTGTTAGACAGGCCCAATCCTTTGGGCGGAGTAATAGTAGAGGGAAATCTTTTGCGCCCCGAGTTTTACTCCCTTGTGGGCCCTTTCGCACTTCCCATGCGCCACGGAATGACTATGGGAGAGCTGGCAAACCTATTTATAGATGCCTTTCAGATCGACTGCGAACTCACCGTGCTTCCACTCAAAGGCTGGTTTCGGCACATGTTATGGAAGGATACTGGACTACGATGGGTTATGCCTTCTCCCAATATGCCCCTTTCAGAAACCGCTCAGGTATATCCGGGACAGGTTATCTGGGAAGGCACAAATGTCTCAGAAGGGAGGGGCACATGCCGCCCATTCGAGATATTTGGTGCACCCTTTATCAATCCCTTCGTTATCAAGAAACAGTTGGCATCTGAAGACATGGAAGGATGCTATTTACAGGAGCATTATTTTCGGCCTACGTTCCACAAATGGAAGAACGAACGGTGTGGAGGCTTTATGATTCACGTAATAGACCCTATCACCTATAGACCATACCGCACATCACTTGCCTTACTCACAATCATTAAAGAAACCTATGGGGACGAATTCACCTGGCGCAAACCACCGTATGAATATGATTTCGAGAGGTTCCCAATAGATCTCATTTTGGGAGATTCTTCAATAAGGACTGCCTTAGAAGAGGGAAAAGAAATCAAAGAACTAATTGCGGATTACATCCAAGAACTGGAAGGCTTCCTTGAGTTCAGAAAGCCATATCTAATCTATAAAGAATAATGGAACCTAATCTTATTTCAGCCTTTTTTTGGCGATCTCCGCCTCTCTGGTCTTTGGAAATTTCCTCAGGAGTTTCTTATAGACAAGGGTAGCCGTGGTCTTATCGTCAATCTTTTCAAAGGCGAGGGCCTGGTGTAGCATGGCTGCGGGAACCTTATTTCCCCGGGGAAAATCATTGATGACCTTTTGATACGCTAGGATTGCCTCCTCGTATTCCTCTGCAGCCCGGTGACACTCACCGATCCAGAAATAGGCATTATCTGCCAGGTCAGATTTGGGGTACGAGGTAATAAATTTATTAAAACCAGCTACAGCCTCATCATAGCGACCATCCCAATAGTGTCCCAATGTCTTTTCGTAAAGGGCTGACTCGGTTCGCCGAGCACTGCCTTTCGTTTTTCCCGTTTCCGCCTCGGGCTTCTTTTTGGAACGTACTGTCTCAGAGCTCTCCTGACGCTCAAGACGCTCCATCCTTGCTGTAAGGTCTTCAACCGTAAAGGAAAGCCGTGTCACCTGGGATACCAGGACATCCTGCTTGGTCGTGTCCTTCTCTACTGTCCTTTTCAACAAATGCCCGGTCTCTTCAACCCTGCCGGTCAATGTTTGAGTAGTATCCCTCATTTCCACCAGGTCCGCCTCAAGTTGGGCAAGACTAACCCGCAGAGACTCCTGATCCTCCTTCAGGGTATTTCCTAGGCCTTTTTCTATTTCCTTTTGCTGGGCCTCGTTAACCTTGATTTGTTCCTCGAGCTTCTGGAGGGCTTTCCCCAAGCTATCTAAATCTTTCTTGGTTTGTCTATTGAGGGCATTGACCTGCTTGTGAAGATAAACAACGTCCTGCTGGGAGGCACAGGCTGTTAGGAAAAAAACAAGGACCAGAAATACCATGAGTGATCTTATGAATCTGCTAGCCATCCTTTTGTCCTTCTAACGCCCCTTTGGACTATAATGCCTCGTGTTGCATCAAGACTCTCTTGTGCTTTACATGCTTACTGACAAGTGAGTGGTTGGCAGCAAAATCCAGTCGTATGCTGAAACAGCTTTGCCTCCCAGATATATACCTTGCGAGAACTATCAACGAACAAGTACAAAGTCATCACGTCTGTTCTGGGACCATGATGCTTCGTTACGTCCCAGGCCGCGGGGCCTCTCTTCACCATAGCTAATAGTCTCTATCCTATCAGCAGCGATTCCAAGAGAGATGAGAAAGTTTTTGGCGCTACTGCCTCTTCTCTCTCCGAGAGCAAGATTGTACTCGTTGGTACCCCTTTCATCACAGTTACCCTCGATCCTTACCCGCATATCTGGATAATCCTTCAGAAATGCTGCCTTTTCCTGAAGAACAGGCCTGTACTCCAGCCTAATGAAAGACTTATCAAAATCAAAATACATTGCTTCCGCTTCAAATTTTGCAGCCCTTCTTTCCATCCAAGCCTTTTCCTCGTCAATCGCAGCCTCCTGTTTCTTGGCCTCTTCCAGTTCCTTGAGCCGTTCAATCTTGGCCTCTTCCATTTTCTCTTCCTTTGCCGCGGGCACAGCCGCCTTCTCCTCTTTCGCAACCTCCGGGGCAGGCGCCTCCATCTCCTTCTCTTCTGTTATCACCTGCTTCTTAGCACATGAGGACAGTAAGAAAATGGATGAAAATGCAAAAACCACCAGTGTTGCAACTACCAGATTCCTCTTCATGAGTCTTTACCTCCTTGTTTTAGGTTATCTACGTACATTCTCATTATTCATAAGTGTGGACCTATACCACTTCTCGACCACAATTTCAAGTGTTTAGATAGAGCATGGATTTTTTCTGAAAAGGTATTGGGAATCATTTCACCTGTTGAGCCCAAGAAGGTGAGAGTTGGTCCCTTGCAAAATCGGTTACCTGCCTCTGGTTTTCTCCATTGGCATTGGAGATAAAAATATGATAATTTCCGTCTGTTCTGTTTGAACTGAACGCAAGGTACCGCCCATCAGGAGACCAACATGGGTCTTCATTGTTACCCTGACCCTGGGTAATTCTCCGCAGATCTCTTCCATCTGGCGAAATGGTATAGATCTCAAAGCGCCCATCTGAGGAACCAGCAAAAGCAATCCGGTCAAGCTTTGACCATACAGGCGAGGTATTATAGCTTCCTTCAAAGGTTAATCTTTCAACCCGCTCATCTCTGAGATCAAGGATATATATCTGGGGTGAGCCTGATCTATTGGAGACAAAGGCCATCTTTTCCCCGTCTGGAGAAAATGTTGGAGATACATCGATTCCCCAATTCTTGGTCAGGCGCTTTACTATTTTTCCTGTTGTATCAATCAAATAGATATCTGGATTTCCGCTTATGGTAAGGGTCAGGGCAAGCTCTTTTCCGTTTGGTCTCCAGGCGGCTGCGATGTTCAGGCCCTCTCGATCAGAGATTTTTCTCGTCTCTCCCTTGATCATATCATTCATGAAAAGCACCGTACCTGAATCACGGAAGGAGGTATAAATCATCCGATCCCCTGAAGGAGAAAAGCGGGGTGAGAGTGTAATCGTATGGTGGGAGGTTATTTGCTTAAGATTGTGCCCATCATAGTCAGCTAGATAAATCTCTTTTTGACCGGTGGAGGTCCCAACAAAGGCAATCTTGGTTAGGAATGGCCCGGGATGTCTGGTCAAGGCAAACAGGATGTCATTCGCGAGACGATGCATGAGGTACCGTGATTGCTCGACTAAACCGAGTATCCTTTTCCCATAAACTTGGTTGCCAGAGAAGACCTCAAATAATCGCGCCTCTACCTTAAGCTGTTGGCCAATACATTCATAACCGGCTTTCAGGAGGAGTTCGGCTCCAATGACAGACCAATCCTTAAAATTGATGCTGTCACGGGTAATCCCAGCCCCAGCCCCTTCAATAAAGGAGCCTTTGTCCAGCGGCCTAAAATAACCACAGAGATCAAAATCGTTGGATATAATTCCGGCAAGTTTACTACCGAGTTCCGGGTGTTCGTTCTTGTGACCTAAGTACTTGAAATCGGGTACAGCAATCGATATCCTTCTCATTGACGGAGAGGTTATGTCTATGTAGAGCTTGGCCTCGGCATCGCTCGCTTCCAAAACGACACCAACCCCGAGAACCAGGATCCACATCAGTAGCTGGGAAATTACCCTACCGCTAAACAAGATCTTTGAGACTAAAATTGATTTCAACCTCTTCGTTCCTTTTCTTATACCCAGGCGGAAATTGGGGGAGAGGGTCTGATTTCTCTATCGCCTTCAGCACCGAATCATCAAACAGAGGATCATGAGATCGCTTCTTAAACGATTGCTTTAGTATCTTTCCATCTTTTCTTACGGTCAAAATAACCACGGCTTCAGGCATTTTCCCTCTTTTTGTATTGATAAGAGCAACTGGATAGGACCAGTTATTCTTGATGGCAGTTTCGATCTCCATTTGATACAGTACGATAACCTTGCCTACCTCAGAAGACATTCCAAAGTGCGCGCCCACTTCCCCTGGAGAGGGAACTCCCATCTGTCCCTCAGGTTCCCCCTGGGTTTCAGCGGGCTGCACTGTCTCTTCTTCTTTGGGTTGTTCTGTTTCCTCCCTGAGCACCTTTTTCTCAATCTTGGAGATGGCTTCGTCTATGAGCCCTGAGGAGGAGGAAACTTTATCCTCAGGTCTTGCCCGATGTTTCGGAGAAACCCTCTTCGCCACAATGGGGACAGTTTTTTTCTTTTTGAGGGTAATCCGACGGGTCCGGGTTTTTGAAATACGAGCTGTTTTCTGCCCTT
>JADFWK010000087.1 GCA_015223015.1 Pseudomonadota bacterium | reverse complement strand
TACATTATCAATGAGGGAGAGATCATTGAGTCTGGCATACCTGAGAAGATTGCCGCCAGCGAGGTAGTTAGATCGGTTTACCTAGGAGAAGACTTTTATTTATAGATTTCATTAGGGAATACTATGGCACTCGAACTTAAACAGTCACTCAAGCTGAGCCAGCGGATCATAATGACCCCCCAGCTGCAGCAGGCAATCAAATTCTTACAGCTCTCTCGTTTAGAACTTTGTCAGACAATCAATCATGAGATGGAGGCTAATCCATTACTGGAGGAGGCGCCTGTTGATGAGGTAGAGGAGAAGGCAGAGGAAGAAGGAAAGAAAGAGGAGCCTGTTAACAAAGAAGAGCCCCTCCGAGAGGTAAGAGTCAAAGAGACCATAGGAGAAGATTTCGATTGGGATTCCTACATCTCAGAGTACAATACAGCATGGGCAAGTTCGCCCCATGAAGTTACAGAAGATAGACCATCTTTTGAGAGCCTGATCGCCCCTAAAACGAATCTGTACTCCCATCTTTCGTGGCAATTACAGGTGAGCGAGCTTGATGAGACACAGAGGGGGATTGGGGGATACATTATCGGCAATATAGATTCCGATGGGTATCTTCAGGATTCTATCGATAACATTATGAGCGAAACCCAGCAATCACGAGAGGAGGTATTGAGAGTACTGGAAATCATTCATGAATTTGACCCTGTTGGCGTCGGGGCGAGAGACAATAGAGAGTGTCTGTTGATCCAGCTCCGTTTTCAGGGTCTCGGGGGGAGCATAGCCGAAAAGATAGTGACTGATCACATGAAGCAGCTTGAAAAAAGGAGATATAGTCAGATCGCTAGGAGCTTGGGTGTCCCTCTGGACAAGGTTCTAGATGCTATTTCTGTTATAGCTTTTTTAGAGCCTAAGCCAGGTCGTTTCTATAACGATGAAGACACCATATACATAACCCCGGATGTCTACGTCTATAAGATGGGGGATGAGTTTATGATTTTTTTGAATGAGGATGGGCTTCCCAAGTTGAGAATCAGCTCCTTTTATAGAGAGACCCTTGCCAAGAAAGACGATCTTTCCAGGCCAACGAGAGAATACATTCGGGAGAAGTTAAAGGGTGCATCATGGCTCATCAAGAGCATTCATCAGAGGCAGAGAACTATCTACAAGGTTTCAGAGAGCATTGTGAAGTTCCAAAGAGATTTCTTTGAATCTGGGCCAGCCCATCTGAAACCAATGGTTTTGAGAGACGTAGCAGAAGATATTCAGATGCACGAATCCACCGTGAGCAGGGTTATGAATAGCAAATATATGTATAACCCTTTTGGTATTTTTGAGCTACGATACTTTTTAAACAGTGGCATTCAATCAGTTGATGGTGCGGACAAGGTGGGCTCGTTAAGCGTTAAGGAGCGGATTAAGGAGATTATAAGGGGTGAGGACAAAGCCAAACCCTTTAGCGACCAGGAGATAGTGCGTATCTTAAAACGATTAAACATAGATATTGCCCGGCGGACCGTAGCTAAGTATAGAGAAATGCTTGGGATCCTTCCATCGAGTCAAAGAAAGAACACGTATACCTGATCTCACACCCACTCCCCTTCGACTTGGCTCGGGGTCGCTCGAGCACGGAGAGCATGCAGAGAAGATTGTCTCTTTTGGCCTGGTTTATTGAGCCCCGCTGGAATGCCCCATGAGGATGTACAGGGATAGTATTCAATACTTGTATTTCGCTTTTTAATGAGCATATAATACCTCATGTGCATTTCTAACAGGGGTTATTTTTTAGTATCGTTCAAAAGTGTTGGCATGAACCATAGTGAGTAATCCTTTACGTCCTAAAGGAGGTCATGTACACCTTCTCTAACCAACATGCCATTGAGTAAACACTTTTGACGATACTTATTTTTTAGGGTTGAAAAGGCCCGGTTTGGTGCTTGACATTACCACTATTTTCTATTAACTGTTCAATTTCTTTTGAGGGAGAATAGGATGGAGATAACCATTACTTTTAGGCATGTGGAACCAACCGCAGAATTAAGGTCGTATGTAGAAGAAAAGGTTCATAAGATAAAGAAATATTTTGATTCCCCTGTTGATGCCCATATTGTTCTTGGGGTAGAAAAATTCAGGCACAGTGCCGATGTGACTTTGTCCGTTGATGGAAACAAGATTAAGGCTGTGGAGCAGACTGGCGATATGTATTCGTCAGTTGATAAGGTTATGGATAAAATAGAGCAACAACTGAGACGAATGCTGTCTCGGAAAAGGGAATATAAGGGGGAGCATATTAAGGGTACTGTGGATGAAGATTTGCTATCTGATGAAGGAGAGACCCAAGATACGGTGTCTGAATCGGAGCCCAAGATAATTAGAACAGAGAAGATGGATACGAAACCGATGGACGTAGATGAGGCCGCTATGCAAATGGAGTTATCAAAGAGGAATTTTCTCGTGTTTTTAAATTCTCAATCTAATAATATTAATGTCATCTATAAACAAAAAGATGGGAATTTAGGCCTTATTGAACCTTCTACCAAATAGCTCCTTCTAAGGATTAAAAAATGAAACTTTCAGACATTTTGAAACCTGGGCTTATTGCCCCTGATCTGAAGGCTCAAGACAAAAAAGGTGTGCTGGAAGAACTTGCAGAGGCCATAACACAGCAAGAGCCATCGTTGAGTAAGGGATCTTTGCTTCAGGTTCTGTTAGAAAGAGAGAGACTCGGAAGCACCGGTATCGGTGATGGAATTGCCCTACCTCATGGGAAATTAAAGGAATTGGATCATCTTTGTATCTCTTTTGGTAGAAGTGTTAAAGGTCTCGACTTTGATTCCATAGATGAAAAGCCTGCCTATGTGTTCTTTCTCTTGCTTGCACCTGAGAATTCAGCGGGTGTGCATCTTAAGGCTCTCGCAAAAATATCAAGGATGTTGAAAGACGGTAACTTTAGGCGGCGATTGATGGGCGCTCAATCAGGGAAAGAGATTTACGAAATGATCATCGATAAAGATGAGGAACTATAAAAATTATGATTGGTTTGCTTGTAATAACCCACGGCCAGTTGGCCAAAGAACTCCTTGAAGCAGCCGAATTCATCGTAGGCGCAATCGACACAGTGGAGTATGTTGCCATTGATGCGTCAAAAGACAGCAAAAAGTTACGGGATATCATTCAGAAAAAAATGAAGGCTTTGGATCAGGGGCAAGGCGTTCTGGTTTTGACTGACATGTTTGGAGGAACACCCTCAAATCTGGCCCTGTCCTTTCTTCAGAAAGATAGCGTAGAGGTGGTAACAGGCACAAACTTGCCCATGGTAATAGCCGTTGCCCATAGCAGGGAAGGGCAGACTCTGAGCGAATTAGCAGATATGGCCAAGACGGCTGGACGTCGAAGCATATCTCTTGCCAGCGAACTACTTAAACCCACACAGAAGAAATAATCCACGCTGAAAGGACGTGGTTTTGATGAAACACCTCAATAGCGGTGCGTGGGTCATTTCTCCATAGAATGCACAAATTCGAAGCACGAAATACGAAATTCTAAACAATACTAAATGACCAAAATCCAAATGACAGAAACTTCCTTGTGGAGCACTCAGCTTCAAGGTTGTAACACATGGACGGGTTGTTTCTGATTTGAACATTCGAGCTTTGAATTTG